>NZ_JBFTEP010000218.1:0-3502 GCF_047229365.1 Cellulomonas pasadenensis
GGTGCGAGCGCCTCGGCGGCGCGCAGCTCGGCCGGGGTGGGGCCCTCCGCCGCCGGCACGGGTGCGACGACCGGTGCGGCGACGGTGGGCTCCTCGTCCTCCGGGACGTCCGACCCCGCGCCACCGGCCGCGGGGGGCGCGGCGGGCGTCGGCTGCGTGCTCTCGTCCCACGGCACGCCGTCGAGCAGGTCGAGCAGCTCGTGCGCGACCTCGGCGGCCGGCGGACGGTCCTCGGGCCGGCGCTGCGTCATCGCCTGCAGCACGGCCCGCAGCCGCGGGTCGAGCTCGCGCGGCACGTCGGGGTCGCGCGTGAGGCGCGCGGCCGCCACCTCCGCGGTCGTGCCCGTGAAGGCGCGCCGGCCGGTGACCGCCTCGAGCAGCACGAGCCCGAGCGCGTACACGTCGGCAGGGGCGCCGATCTCGCCGCCCACCGCCTGCTCGGGGCTGAGGTACGCGACGGTGCCGAGGACCGTGCCCGTGGCGGTGAGGCGGGTCGCCGCGGACAGCCGGGCGATGCCGAAGTCGACGAGCCGGGCGGGCAGCCACTCGTGCACGTCGTCCGGCTCGTCGAGGCAGTCGTCGTCGACGAGGAGCACGTTGCCCGGCTTCACGTCGCGGTGCACGATCCCCTGCGCGTGCACGACCGCGAGCGCGTCCGCCGCGGCGCGCCCGACGGCGGCGGTCTGGCGCACGGTCAGGGGTCCGGTGCGCAGGCGCTCGCCCAGGCTGGGCCCGCGGACGATCTCCATGACGAGGTAGGCCTGGACCAGGTCCTCGCCGACGGGCAGGGACTCGGCGTCGAAGAGCCGCACGAGGCCGTGGTGGCGCAGCCGCGCCAGGACGGCGATCTCTGCCTCGTGCCGCAGCAGCTCGTCGCTGCCGCGCGGCACGGCGGGCAGGACCTTGACGGCGACGTCGCGGCCGAGGAGCTCGTCGAGGGCCCGGTGGACGGTGCCGGAGCCGCCGCGGCCGATGACCTCCTGCAGCCGGTAGCGGTGGGCGAGGACGACGGGTTCGTCCGTCCCGCCGGCCGCACCGGGGGTCGACGGGGTGCGTGAGCGACCTGACGCACCGTCCAACATTCCTCCGACGGTAGGCGACACGCGGGGGGACGGCACGCCGTGCGGGGGTGATCCCCCGTGCGGCCCAGGTGCAGGGCGGCGTCGGGCCGGGGCGCCCGGGGCGTCAGTCCTGCCAGACGCGCAGGTGCTCGAAGCGGGCGACGGCGCGCGGGTCGGTGCCGTTCCACCCGTGGGCGGCCAGGCCGACGCGCAGGTCGGTGCCGGCCGGGAACGTCCAGACGCCGCCCGCCACCCACGTGGTGCCGTCGGTGCTCGTCAGGGCGCGCACCTCGTGCTCCCCCGCGGCGTCCGTGCGGTGCACCAGCCGCAGCCAGGTGCGCTCGGCCGGCGGGCCGACGATGGTGCCGCCGTACTGGGTGCGGCCGGCGTAGGGGCGCTCGTGGCCGAGCTCGGTCTGCCGTGTGTTCCAGATGGCGACGTGCGAGAGCCGGGCGAACAGGTCGTCGTCGGCGTGCACGACCAGGCCGGCCTGCTGGAAGTTGCGGACCGCGTCCTCGCCGAGGTCGACGCGCACGACGGTCTCGGCGGTCCAGCCGCCGGCGGGCACGTCGCGCAGGAGCAGCCCGGCCGTGCCGCCGGGGCCGACGAGGTCGGCCTGCTCGACCGGCCAGACGAGGTCGCCGTCGGCGGTGGTGACCTGCGGGTCGCGCACGGCGGTCCAGCCGGTGCCGGTGCCGTCGTCGAAGGTGAGGTCGTCGACGAGCGTCCCCGGGGTGGGCAGCGGCTGCGGCGCGGGCGGCGGGGGCGCCAGCGGCACGGCGCTGAGGTCGTCGACGTGCACGCCGGGGGTCAGCGCGATCGCGCCGGCGGCACCGCCCCGGGTGCGACGCGCGAGGTCGATCGTCGCGACGGCGAGCGGGTCGCCGAGGCGCGCGTGGCTGAGCTCCGCGCGCGCCGTGCGGCCGTCCACCTCGAGCGCGAGCGCGTGCCACGTCGTCCAGTCGACGCCGGGCGGCAGGGGCGCGGTCATCTCCGCGCGACCGCTGCGCAGGCGCAGCACGCCCGCGGCGGGGTCCACGACCGCGGTCACGGCCGCGTCGTGCCGGCCGCCGCGTCCGCGGTCGACGCCGTCGTCCGTGCCGGTCGCGGCGTCGGGGCCGTCGTGCAGGCTGCCCCACCTGCCGGCGTCCGCGCCGGCCACGACGCCGCCCGTGGCGCCCGCGTCGAGGCGCACGTCGGCCTCGACGCGCAGCGGCCCGGCGGGCGCGTGGCGCGCGACGAGGACACCGGGACGGCGGGCGAGCGCGTGCGGGCCGCCCTGCGGGTCGCCGCTGACGGTGCGCCACGCGTCCCCGCGCCACGGGTCGCGGATCCCGCGCTCGAAGCCGGTGACGAGGCGGCCGCCCGTGGCGGGGCCGGGCTGCGCGCCCTGGGACGCGCCCGCGCCGCCGCGGACCACGGGCCAGCCGTCGACCCAGTCGAGGCGGTCGATCAGCATGGGGCGCTCGTTGATGCCGTCGGTCCCGTCCAGGTACGGGTCCTCGCGGTCGATCGCGTGGTAGACGACCCAGTCCTGGCCGGACAGGTCGGTCGCGACGGCGTTGTGCCCCGTGCCGACCCACCGGTTGCCGTTCGGCGCGAGCACCGGCGTGCCGCCCGCGCGGGACGCCAGCAGCGGGACGCCCTCGCGGTCGACGTACGGCCCGGTGAGCGACGCCGACCGGCCGACGTGCACGGCGTACCCCGTCGTCGGCCCGGCGCAGCAGTTCGCCGACGACGCGAAGAGGTACCAGAACCCGTCGCGGTGCACGACGTACGCGCCCTCGTACTTGTTGTCGATCGTCACCTGCACGGGCTCGCCCACCGCCTCGGTGCCGGTCGCGTCGAGCTCGGTGACCCAGATGCCGCCGTAGTAGGAGCCGTAGAACAGGTGCTCGCGGCCGTCGGGCGTGGCCACGTGGTGCGGGTCGAAGGTCCACAGGAAGTCGTCGGGTCCGCCGGCGCCGGGGCGCGGGTCGACCACGGGGTCGCCCGCGTCGGTCCACGGTCCCGTGGGCGTGGGCGCCGTCGCGACGCCGATCGCGCTGTCGTCCGCCCCGGTCGTCACCGTGGTCTGCGTGACGACGTAGTAGAGGCGGTACTCGCCGTCGACGTACCGGACGTCGGGCGCCCACAGCGCGGCGCGCCGGTCCGGGTGCGTGTCGGCCCACGCCGGGAGCGTGCTCGCCGTGAAGGCGTCGCCGACGTACTCCCACGTCACGAGGTCACGCGAGCGCGAGACCGGCAGCAGGTGCCGGGCGCCCTCGCCCTCGCGGAGCGGGTCGGTGGTGCCGTACGCGTACCACCAGCCGTCCTGCCCGCGCACGACCGCCGGGTCGGCGTACGTGTCGGCGAAGCCGGCGCTCACGGGGTTCGTGTACGTCGTCGCGCCGGGTGCGGGGCGCGCGCCGCCGTGCCGGTCGGGCGCCGCGGCGGCGGGC
>NZ_JBFTEP010000219.1:0-3481 GCF_047229365.1 Cellulomonas pasadenensis
GCGCCCGCCCGGGCGGGGGAGCCCGCCCCGGCCGGCACGGTCGCGGACCCGCTCTCCACGCCGGCCGAGCCGCCCGCGGCGGACGTCCCGACGACCCTCGGCGCCCCCCGTCCGCCCGCGGCGGAGCCCGACGACGCCGAGCGGACGGTCGTCCGCCCGCGCGCCGTCCGCTGGCGGCTGCACCTCGACGACGGCCGCGTCGTGCCGCTCGAGCGCCCCGTCGTCGTCGTCGGCCGCCGGCCGCCGGAGACCGACGGCGCGACGCAGGTCGTGGCGCTGCCCGACACCACCCGGACCCTCTCCAAGATGCACGCGCGCCTGGAGCTGCGCGACGGCACCTGGTGGGTCACGGACCTCGGCTCGACGAACGGCGTCGTGGTCGCGGACGCCGGCGGCGCCGAGCGCATGCTCGTGCCCGGTGAGGCCGCGCTCGTCGCCGGGCGCGTGCGCCTCGGCGACGTCGGCATGGTCCTCGAGCAGCGGACGGGGCGGGCCCGGTGACGGGCCGGCACGAGCTCGGCGGCGTCGTGCTGGTCACGGCAGCCGCCGCCGGGAGCGGTGCGTCCGACGCGGCCGGCGCCGACGCCTGCCGCGTCGCGCCCCCGGTGTTCGTCGTGGCCGACGGCACCGGCCCGCGGGGCACGGGCGCCACCGCCAGCGCCGCCGTCGTGGCCGCCTTCACGGCCGAGGTGCCCACCGGTGCGCCGGCGACGCTCGACCACGTGCGGCGGGCGCTCGAGCGTGCGCACGCCGAGGTCGGTGCGCTCGCGCGCGACACGGCGGGCCGCACCGGCAGCACCGTGACGGGCGCGGTGCTCACCGTGCACGAGGGCCGTCCGCACTGGCTCGTCCTCAACGTGGGCGACTCGCGCGTGTACCGGCTGCTGCGCGGCGAGCTGCACCGGCTCACCGTCGACCACACCCAGCCGGCCGACGGGGCGCGTGGCGGGGGTCGGCGCGGCGACGCGCGCGACGCCCTCACCCGCACGGTCGGCGCGCCGGGCGCGACCGCCGACTCCTGGCTGCTGCCCGTGGTGGACGGCGAACGGCTGCTGCTGTGCTCCGCCGGCCTCGCGCGCGCGCTCGCGGACGAGACCGTGCAGGCCGTCCTCGCGCTCAGCGGCGCGCCCGCCACGGCGGCGTCCGCGCTCGTCGGCCACGCGAGCCGGGCCGGCACCGGCGACGACGTCACTGTCGTCGTGGTCGACGTCCTGTCGGGCGGCCGCTCGCCGGGTCTCGACGACACCTCGCGGGGGACCGGCACCCGCACCGACACCGCCGACGACGACACCCGGGTGGTGCGCCGATGAGCCTGTTCCGCCGCAAGGGGCGCCCGACGCCCGCACCCGCCGCGTCCGACGCGCCGGCGTCCGGTCCGCCGTCGACGGCACCGGCCGGCCCGGCGCCGTCCGGCGCGTGGCCGGGCCCGCAGCCCGGCACGCCGTCGGCGCCCGGTGCGCCCGCGTCGGACGACCGCCCCGACGACGGCCTCGACGACCGCACCGTCGTGCGCGGCGCGGCGGCCGAGCCCCCCGACGAGCGCACCGTCGTGCGCGACGGCGTCACGGGAGCCGGTGCCACGCCCGCGGCCGGCGGCGCGCCGTCCGACGAGCTCGACGACCGCACGGTGCTGCGGCCGGCCCGCGCCGACGCACCCGCCGAGCCGGTCGACGACCGGACGGTCGTGCGCGCCGCGCGTCCGGCGGACGACGGGCTCGACGACCGGACGGTCGTGCGCGCCGCGCGTCCGCCGGACGAGGGCGTCGACGAGCGGACGGTGGTGCGGCCCGCACGTCCCGCCGGCCCGCGTCCCCTCGACGACGGCCCCGACGACGGCCCCGACGACCGCACGGTCGTGCGCGCCCCGCGCACGGACGCCACGCCGGCCCCGCAGCCCGCCGCGTCCCGCGCGTGGGCCGCGCCGGCCGACGCTCCCGCCCCGGAGCGTGAGCGCTACCGCCCGCGTCCCGTGCCGCCGCCGCCCCCCGTGGGTGCGCCCCTGCGCGGCACCGACGCGCTGCGCGGCGAGGCGGCCGCGATGCGGTCGGTCGAGCGCGCCGCGCGCACGTGGGCGCGTGCGGCCGTGGTGGCCGTGGTGGTCGTCGCGGTCGCGTGCGTGGCCGGGCTCGTGCTGGTCGTCCGCACCCTCGTGGGCTGAGGGCGGGCGGTCAGCCGGCGGCGTCGCCGTCCGCGTCGCGCGCGGCACCGTCCCGACCGCCCGCGGGGGACGCCGCGTCGGGCCGGCGGGTCCGCAGCACCGCGATCGCGCCGAGCACGCCGACGGCGCTGAGCGCGAGCACGGTCACGACCGTGCCCATGCCCCGCACGGCGCCCCAGGGGTCCTCCGACGGCCGCACCTGCGGCGCGGCGGCCACCGGGCGCACCGCCGCGGGCGACGCGCCGGTCACGGGGTCCACCGGTCCGCGGATCGACGCGTCCGGCACGAGCACGATCGCCTCGTACGGCTGCACGACGCCCCAGCCGATCGCGTCGTCGCGGTGGTCCGGGTCGGGGCGCACGGCCGTGGCCTCGAGCCGGTACGCCCACTGCGCGGGCGTCTCGTCGGGGTGCGCCGCGGCGACGAGCGCCGCCGCGCCGGCGGCGTAGCCGGTCGCGAAGCTGGCGCGGGGCTCCTGCTGCGCGTACAGGCAGTCGCCCGCGCCGACGGCGCTGGTGAGCACCTGCTGCCCGGGTGCGGCCACGCGGACGTGCGGCCCCGGCATGCTCGCGAGCGAGGGGTCGCCCGCGGCGTCGACGGCGCTGACGCCGAGCGCACCGGGTGCGGCGGCGGGGTAGCGGGCGCCGGCGTCACCGGACGCGTTGCCGCCCGAGGCGACGACGAGGGAGCCGCGCCCGGCGGCGTACGCGACCGCGTCCGCCAGCTCGGGTGTCTCGTCGGGGCTGGACATCGCGACGGCGACGACCTGGGCCCCCGCGTCGGCGGCGGCCCGGATGCCCGCCGCGAGGCGTCCCGCGTCGGGCCCGACGCCCGCCTCGCGCGCCTTCTGGTCGTCGGACGCGAACACCCGCACGGAGAAGAGCCGCGCCTCCGGGGCGAGGCCGACGACGCCGGACCCGGCACGCTCCCGGGCCGCGATCGTCCCGGCGACGGCCGTGCCGTGCCCGTGCAGGTCGGCGTACCCGTTCGCGCCGAGGCCGTCGCCGACGAGGTCGACCCCTCCGGTGAGCGCGTCGGTGAGGTGCTCGTTGCCCGCGTCGACGCCGGAGTCGACCACGGCCACGAGCACGCCCGCACCGCGCGTCACCGTCCACGCGAGCCGCGCCTGCAGCATGTCGAGCGCGGGCGGCGTCGCCGTCGTCCACTGCACGTCGCCCGGCTCGCACCCGGTCGCGGCGGCCGCGACGACGGGCCCCGCCGTGGCGGGGCCGGGCATGACGGCGACGGCGGCGCCCGCGGGCACGACGGCCAGCAGCCCGGCCGTGGCGACGGTCGCGAGCGCGGCGGCGACGGGGACGCGCC
>NZ_JBFTEP010000220.1:0-3474 GCF_047229365.1 Cellulomonas pasadenensis
GGTCGTCCGCCGCGACCGCTGACGGCGGGGCCGGCGGACGCGGGCGACCGCGCCGCGGCCCGGTGCTGGGCACGGCGGCGTCCACGCGGCAGGCTGGTGCCGTGACCGCCGCCGACCCGCGCCTGCGCGAGCTCGTGCTGCTGCGCCGCGTGCGCGACCGCATCGACCGCGACTACGCGCAGCCCCTGGACGTCGAGGCGCTCGCGCGCGACGTCCACCTGTCGGCCGGTCACCTGAGCCGCCGGTTCCGCGCGGTGTTCGGCGAGTCGCCCTACAGCTACCTGATGACGCGGCGGATCGAGCGCGCGATGACGCTGCTGCGCCGGGGCGACCTGTCCGTCACGGACGTGTGCTTCGCGGTCGGGTGCGCGTCCCTCGGCACGTTCAGCACACGGTTCTCCGAGCTCGTCGGCATGTCCCCCAGCGCGTACCGCCGGCTCGCCGCCGACGAGGGGCGGGGGCTGCCCGCGTGCGTCGCCAAGCAGGTCATGCGACCGGTCAGGAATCGAGAAGCACGGACCGTCCCCGGCTCCCTAGCGTGAGCGGCATGGACCTCGTCATCTCCTCCACGTTCCTGCCGGCCGACGACCCGGAGGCGTCGCTGGCGTTCTACCGCGACGTGCTCGGCTTCGAGGTGCGCCTCGACGTCGGCTACGGCGCCATGCGGTGGGTCACGGTCGGTGCGCCCGAGCAGCCGCAGACGTCGATCGTGCTGCACCCGCCCGCGGCCGACCCGGGCCTCACCGACGCCGAGCGCCGCACCATCGCCGAGCTCATGGCGAAGGGCAGCTACGCGTCGATCGTCCTCGCCACCTCCGACGTCGACGCCACGTTCGCGCGGCTCGTGGCGGCCGGCGGGGAGGTCGTGCAGGAGCCCACGGACCAGCCGTACGGGCTGCGCGACTGCGCGTTCCGCGACCCCGCGGGGAACATGATCCGGATCAACCAGCAGCCCTGACCCGCTCCCGCGGTCAGCCCGCGGCGGACGCCCCCACCGCGGCGGCCGCGTCGTGGTCCGGCCAGCGCGGGGCGGGCACGGTCGTGCGGCGCGCGGCGTCCGCGACGGACCGCGCCGCGGGATCGCGCGGCCCGACGCGGTGCACGACGACGACGGTGTCGTCCGTCGAGCCGTCGGGGGCCATGCGCGCGAGCAGCGCGTCGGCGAGCACGTCCGGGTCGGCGCCCGGGTCGGGGAGGCCGGCGAGCACGGCCGCGAGCTCGTCGAGCCGGTCCCGCAGCAGCGTGCCGCGCCGCTCCAGCAGCCCGTCGGTGCACAGCACGAGCAGGTCGCCCTCCGCCACCGGGACGACCGCCTGCGGCCGTGGGCCGGCCGGCACCGTGAGGGGCCGGCCGCGTCCGCCCGCGAGCCACGTGACCGTGCGGTCGGGGTGCAGCACCAGGCCCGGCGGGTGCCCCGCCGACGAGAAGGTGAAGGTCCCCGCGTCGGGGTCGACGACACCGCACAGCACGGTCGCGAGCTCGGCGCCGGGCAGCGTGCGCGCGAACGCGTCCAGGCCGTCGAGGACGGCGGCGGGCCGCCGCGTGCGCAGCAGCAGCGCCCGCGCCGCGCTGCGCAGCTGCCCCATCCGCGAGGCGGCGTCGAGGCCGTGCCCGACGCAGTCCCCCACCACGACGCCCAGCGGTCCCCGCGGTGTGCCGGGGTCGGCGTCGTCCGCACCGTCCGGGTCCTCGCGGTCGTCGGCGAGCGCGACGACGTCGTACCAGTCGCCGCCGACGGTCAGCTCGCGCACGGCGGGCACGTAGCGGGTCGCGACGTCCGCCCGCGCGACCTCGGGCTCGAGCATCGCGTGCTGCAGGACGTCCGACACGCGGGTGACCGCGGCGACCTGCCGCTCGAGCCGCAGGGCCGACGTGACGGCGGCCGCGACGGTGTCCGCGACGACGCGGGCGAACGCGCGCAGCTGGTCGTCGACGGGCCGCAGCGCGCCCAGGCGCAGCACGACGGCGCCCGCACGGCCGTCCGCCTCCGCCAGCCGGAACGGCACGGCCAGCACGTGCCCGTCCTCCACGACCTCGCCGCGCGCGGTCGCGTCGAGGACGAGCCCGGGGCGCGCGCCGACGGGGGTCGGGGACGCCGCGATGACGTCGACGCCGGCGGGCGGGCCGAGGTGGACCTCGACGCCGACCACGTCGGGCCCGTCGTCGAGCAGGGCGACCGCGGCCGCGACCACGGCGCCGACCGACGGCGCGGTGCCCTGCAGGCGGCGGGACAGCTCGGCCAGCAGCCGCACGCGCCGCTGCTCGACCACGAGGTGCGTCGTGTCGGTCGCGATGTCGAGCAGGCCGGCGACGCGCCCGTCGACGTCCCGCAGCGGGCTGTAGGAGTACGTGAAGAACGTCTCCTCGTCGTACCCGGACCGGTGCATGACGAGGCGCTGGTCCGCCACCCACGTCGACCGGCCGTGCTCCATGACCTCGCGCACGAGCGGCGCGATGTCGTCCCACACGTCGGGCCACACGTCGGCGAGCGGCGCCCCGAGGGCCGCCGGGTGCTTCTGCGTGCCGAGGATCTCGCGGTACCCGTCGTTGTAGATCATCGTGAGCGCCGGACCCCACGTGACCAGCACGGGGAACCGCGTGCTGAGGCACAGCTCGACCGCCGAGCGCAGCGGCACCGGCCACGCCGACGGGGCGCCGAGCGGGGTGGCCGCCCAGTCCACGGCGCGCAGCGCGTCACCCATGCCGCCCCGCGCCGTCGCGCGCAGGAACCAGGGCGATCTCACCCCAGGGACCCTAGACGCCGGCACCGACGGTGTCGCGGCCGGGCGGCCGACATCACCCCGGCGGCCGCGCACCAGGGCAGGATGGGCGCGTGAGCGTCACCGTGACCGACCAGCCGCGCGTCCTGCGCAGCGCCCTCCTCGTCGACTTCGACAACGTGTACATCGGGCTCAAGCGCCTCGACCCCGCGGCGGCGGAGGCGTTCGCCACCGAGCCGGGGCACTGGCTCGCGCAGCTCGCGCAGGGCTCCGACACGGACGGGGAGGTCACGCGCCGCTTCCTCGTGCGCGCCTGCTACCTCAACCCGTCGGTGTACTCCCGCTACCGGCCCAACTTCACGCGCGCCGGGTTCCGCGTCGTCGACTGCCCGTCCCTCACGCAGCAGGGCAAGAGCAGCGCCGACATCAACCTCGTGCTCGACGCCGTCGACGCGCTCGCGGCGCCGACGCGCTACGACGAGTTCGTCATCGTGTCCGCCGACGCCGACTTCACGCCCCTGGCGCAGCGCTGCCGGGCGGACGACCGGCGCGTCACGATCATCACCGCGAGCCCCGCCGCCAGCGCCTACCGGTCGGTCGCCGACTCGGTCGTCGGCGCCGACGCGCTCGCCGACCTCGTGACGCAGACGCTGTCGCCGCTCGACGCCGACGAGGTCGGGGACGGCGAGGCGGCCGTCGACGCGCCCGGGACGCCGCCGGCACGGGACGCCGCCGCGGCGACCGACGCCGCGCC
>NZ_JBFTEP010000221.1:0-3471 GCF_047229365.1 Cellulomonas pasadenensis
ACGCTGTTCCGCCGGTTCGGCGACCTGGTCGGCCCGCTGCTGCGCCGGCTGCGTGAGCTGGACCTGCCGGGCTTCGGGCGCTCGGGCGCGGACGCGCCGACGACGCGCCTGCCCGCCGACGGCACACGTCCGCGGGCGCCGGACGGCACGCCACCGGGCGCACCGCCCGGCGCGCCGCTCGGTGCACCGCCCCGCGCACCCGACGGGGCTGCGCCTGTCCCGCACGGTGCGACGCCGGGCGCCGGCGGCTCGTTCCCAGGCGCCGCATCCGACGCTGAACACTTTCTGACGGGCACGACGCCGGGGGGTTCGCGGCACGACGCCCGGCACCGACGGTGCGACGCCCGGCACCGATGGCACGACGCCCAGCCCGGACGGCACGACGTCCGGCCCCGACGACGCGGTTCCTGGCACGACGCCGTCGGCGCACGGGCTGCCCGTCGGCGACGGCTCGGAGCGCAGCCTGTACGACCAGCTGCGCGACCCGCACGTGCACTCCTCGAACGGCTCGATCGTCGAGCCGGGGTACGACCCGTACGGCGGTCATCCTGACGTCCAGTCGTTCACGCAGCAGTACACCGTGCCCGACCCGTCCACCCCGGGCGGTGTCGGCTGGGACTGGCCGCCGAACAGGGGCGCCGTGCCGGGCAGCGAGCAGATCATCACGCTGCCGCCGGGCAGGACGATGCAGTTCGACCGGATCGGTGGCGAGGGGGGCGAGTACTTCTCCCCACCCGGCACGCCGTTCGGTGACCGCGCCCTGCCACCCGACCGGTTGAATTTCCAGCGCTGGACGTGCGAGGTCGACCCGAAGAGCCCGCTCGTGACGTCCGGGGCGGTGCGGATCGAGGAGTCGACGATCGCGCCGTGGTTTGGCCAGCCGGGTGGTGGCGTGCAGTACCGGTTCCTGGACCCAAGCGGCGAGCCGATCCCGGCGTGGAAGCTGCTCGACCTGAAGGTCCTCGTCGACAAGGAGAAGGCATGACAGCCGACTACCAGCCCGGGCCAGATCTGTACGCGGTCAAGGAAGACGCGGAGCGCGAGGGCTTCCTGTACGGCACCGACTTCTTCGTCTGGGGCATCCCGGCGCTCATGAGCAGCGAGCTCGCGATCTTCGGCAAGGACGGGGACGAGTACGTCGTGCTCTACAGCGACATGGGCGAGAAGCGTGAGCGCATCCGCACGCCCGACCTGGCCGCGGCCCGGTCGACGTTCTTCGAGGAGCTCGCGCGGCTCGGGAAGGACCGTGGTCGTGGCCCTCTCGTGGGCGCACCCGCGCGGGAGGCCCCGACGCCGCGCGAGGCGTTCGAGAAGATGCAGCGCGAGGGCATGTTCCCCGGGCTGCGGTGGGAAGACCTCGAGCGGACGGCGCGTGCGGACGACGACGACCCTTCGTGAACGCGACCCGCGTCGGAGGTCGCGCGCAGCACGTGCGCGGCCGGCCCGCCGGGCCCGCCCCGGTCTCCCGGTGCCGACCGACGACCCGAGGATGGCGCCCGCCCTCGCCGCGGAGCTCGAACTGCCCACGCGTCACGTGCCGCGGGCGGCCGTCCGGGTGTTGTGCACCGTCCGGAGCGTGGGCGGATCGCCCGGAGCGTCCGGTCGTCGGTAGCGGCCGGCGGCATGACCGTCGCCGAGGTGGCGGCGTGACGGTTCAGCGACATGGGCGAGACCAGCAGGACGGACGGATGGCACGACCCGTACACGGGCAAGGGGTCCCTCACGTCGGATCCGCTGATCCCGGAACGCCGCATCGACCAGCCCGCCACCAGCCGGCCACAGATGGACGAGGGGACGAGATGTCGGAGGTCCTCCAGGACGGGACGCAGCGCCTCGCGGCTGTCCTGGACGACACCGGCGCGTGGGTGCGGGTGCGTTGACGGACCGGCAGTCCAGCACCGCGGGTCTACGCTCCTGGGGGCAGTTCTCCGTCGTCGGCGGCCCTGAGTTCCCGTACATCGTCGACTCGCACCCGCCGCACGAAGCGGCCGACGCGATCCTGCTCCTCCTCGACCCGCAGGAGGTCGCCCTCTTCGCGCCCGAGAAGGTCACGCAGTCGGGGGGCCGGTACAGCGTCCGGGTACCTGTCCGGGACGTGGCGCGCTTCTTCAGCCGCGGGCACACCGGCCGCTGGTACGGCGAGGAGGTCGGCGTCGTCGTCGTCGACGACCAGCACGTCCGAGTCGCCTACGACCGGGACCCGCGCCTCGCGAAGCTCATGGGGCTGGAGGGCAACCAGTACGACGGCTTCACGGCCGTCGTGCCGGTCAGCGAGCTGACGGAGCTCGTCGAGGTCGTCACGCCGCACGGTATCGGTGACTGGAACGGGTACGACCCCGACGGCACCGCCGGGACCACCGAGACCGAGGAGCACCCGTGAGCGTGACGGTCCTGCAGAAGGCTCTGCTGCCGTGGCAGTCGGCCGACGTCCTGAGCAACGGGTCGTCGAACGTCGGCGGCGTCGTCACGCTCGCCGGCGAGGCGGCGCGGCTGACGACCGCGGCGGACGTGGCGACCGCGTACGGGTGGGAGTCGGACCGTGTCGGCGCATCGCTGGAGCACGTGGACGTCGTGCGGTTCCCGGTCGAGCCGCTCATGCGCCTCACCACCCCGCGCGACGTGCCGGACGCGCCCTGGCCGACCTACGGCACGGGCTTGCTGCGCTCGCCGCACCTCGTGCGTGCCTGGGTGCTGGAGCGGACGCGGTACCCGCTCGGTGCGGAGTGCTGGCGCATCGCGGCGGACGGGCGGCAGGAGCTGGTCGGCGTCTACCAGGGTGCGGCGCGTGGTTGGTCGGGTGCGCAGGCCTACGCGCCGCCGGTGCGGTTCGTCGGACCGCGCGCGGTCTGGCGCGGGGTCGACCACGCGGCCGACCTCGTCGGCGACGGACAGGTGGAGCTGGTCGCCGTGGGGCCGGCGCAGCCGGAGGGGTTCACGCCCGCGCGCCCGATGACGTGGGTGCGACGGGTGCCGGCGGCCGAGTGCACCCAGGTGTCCGCCACCGTTCTCGAGGCGACCTGGCGGTCGGTGCGCGTCCGGGTGCTCGACACGGCGGGCGACGGGGCCCGCGTCCTGCTGCAGGAGCCGTCCGAGGGCGAGGTCGCCCGGCTCGGGGTCGGTGAGTGGAGCCGGGCTTCTTCGAGGCGGTGGCGCCGAGGGACGAGCTCGTCGACGTGGCGGGAACCGTCCGCGAGCTCCCGCTCCCCTGAGGGACCGGGTGGACCGCCGTCGGCCGTCCGGGTGATGTGCGCCGTCCGGAGCGTGGGCGGATCGCCCGAAGCGCCCGGTCGTCGGTAACGTCCGGCGGCATGACGTACCAGCAGGAGACGGCGTGACGGCGAACCCGTTGGTGGCCCCGGTCGTCGACACGTCGACGCCGTTCCAGGGGGCGTTCCTGCTGGAGTCGGGTGAGGCGCTGGTCTCGGCGATCCAGAACGAGTCGTGGGTCGAGGGCGGTCTTGCGGCGTTCTC
>NZ_JBFTEP010000222.1:0-3313 GCF_047229365.1 Cellulomonas pasadenensis
GTCGGCGCTCGCGCGGCGGTGCGGGTGGCGCGTCCGGCGAGGCGACCGCCCCGGCGGCGGCTCCCGCCGACGCCTGACCCGGCAGCGCACCGAACGGCCCGGTCGGACCCCCGACCGGGCCGTTCGCGCGTCAGAGCTGACGCGCGAAGGCCAGGACCGCGTCGGCGAGCAGCTGGACCGCGATCGCGGCGAGCAGCAGACCGGCGATGCGGCTGACGAGCATCGTGCCGGAGTCCTTGAGCACCCGGTGGATCGCGTTGGCGAACCGCATCGACAGCCACAGGCACACGTGCACGAGCACCACCGCGAGCGCGATGGCGACCCACTGCGGCGGCTCGCTCGCCTGCTGCACGAGCACCATGGTGGCGACGATCGCGCCGGGCCCGGCGAGCAGCGGGGTGCCCAGCGGCACGAGGGCGACGTTGCCCTGCGTGGCGACGTCCGACCCGGAGCCGTCCATCTTGCCGGTGAGCAGCTCCATCGCCACCAGCAGCAGGAGCAGGCCGCCGGCCGCCTGCAGCGCGGACACCGAGACGTGCAGGTAGTCGAGCAGCGACTGCCCGACGAGCGCGAAGCCGACGATCACGCCGAACGCGACGAGGATCGCCTGCCGCGCCGCGCGCGCCCGCTGCTGGCGCGTCATGGAGCCGGTGAGCGCGAGGAAGATCGGGACGGTCCCGGGTGGGTCCATGATGACGAACAGCGTCACGAACGCCGAGATGAACAGCTGCACGTCGAGCACGCCGCTCACGCGGCCACCACCTCCGTCGTCCCCTGCTCCGCGATCGCGGCGAGCACCTGCGGGTCGGTGAGATTCTCCCCCAGCCGGTTGGCCTTCCCGGCCCCGTGGTAGTCGCTCGAGCCGGTGACGAGCAGGCCGAGCCGGGCGGCGACCGCGGCGAGCCGTGCGCGCTGCGCCGGCGTGTGGTCGCGGTGGTGCACCTCGACGCCCGCGAGACCCGCCTCCGTGAGCTGGTCGAACACCCGCTCCGGCACGACGCGCCCGCGGGCGTCGGCGGCCGGGTGCGCGAACACCGGCACGCCGCCGGCCGCGCGGATCGCCGCGACGGCGTCGGGAGCCTCGGGCGCGTAGTGGTCGACGTGGTACGGCCCGCCGGACGCCAGCAGGTGCGCGAAGGCGGCGTCGCGGTCGGGCACGACGCCGCGCGCGACGAGGGCGTCCGCGATGTGGGGGCGCCCCACGACCACGGCGTCGCGTGCCTGCTCCAGCACGTCCGCCCACGTGATCGGGACGTCGCGGGCGAGCAGGTCGACGATGCGCTCGGCCCGGTGCACGCGCGACTCGCGGGCCCGCGCGAGCTCGTCCGCGAGCGCGGGGTGGGCGGGGTCCTGGAGGTAGCACAGCAGGTGGACGCTGATCCCCCGCCAGCGCGCCGACACCTCCGTGCCCCGCACGAGCCCGATCCCGTGGGTGCGCGCGGCGGCGGCCGCCTCGTCCCAGCCGGCGGTCGTGTCGTGGTCGGTGAGGGCGACGACGTCGAGCCCGGCGGCGCGCGCGGACGCGACGACGTCGGCGGGACGCTCGGTGCCGTCGGACGCGGACGAGTGCGTGTGGAGGTCGATGCGCACCGGGGCACCGTAGCGCCGGGCGCCGACGCGCCCGCACACGCCCGCACGTGCCCGCTCCCGGCGGGCGCGGTGCACGGTGCAGACTGGTCGGGTGGACGCCGACGACGTGACCCCCGAGACGATCACCCCCGAGACGCCCGTGCCGGCGTCCGCGGACGAGCAGGAGCTCGCGGAGCGCAACGCGAACCGCTCGCACCGGCCGCAGTCGGAGCGGTTCCTCGAGTTCATCAGCTCGGGCTGGGGCGCGCGTCCCGAGGGCCGCGCCGAGCGGCTGCCCGCGGCCGACTTCACGGCGGCACGGCGCTCGCGCCTGTCCGCGCTCTTCCCCGGCGTCCGGCTCGTCGTGCCCGCCGGCACGTTCCGCGTCCGCTCGAACGACACGGACCACCGCTTCCGCCCGCACGCGGCGTTCGCGCACCTCACGGGGCTGGGTCAGGAGCAGGAGCCGGACGCGGTGCTCGTGCTGCACCCGGTCGAGGACGGCACGGGCGACGACGGCTCGGCGCACCGGGCCGTGCTGCACATGAACCCGCTGGCCGGCCGCGACACCCCCGAGTTCTTCTCCGACTCCCGGTACGGCGAGTTCTGGGTGGGCGCGCGCCCCACGCTCGACGAGGTCGCGACGGCGACGGGCATCCGCACGGCGCACCTCGACGACCTGCGCGACGCGCTCGCCAAGGACGTCGGCGCCGGCGGCGTCGAGCTGCTCGTGGTGCCCGAGGCCGACGCGACGGTCGAGGCGGTCGTCGCGGAGATCCGCGGCCAGGAGGAGGCCGGCGAGCGCGACGCGCGGCTCGCCGAGGCCCTCTCGGAGCTGCGGCTCGTCAAGGACGCGTACGAGCTCGAGCAGATGCGCGCGGCCGTCGACGCGACGGTCGACGGCTTCGCCCACATGGTCCGTGCGCTGCCGCGCGCGGTCGAGCACCGGCGCGGCGAGCGCGTGCTCGAGGGCGTCTTCATCGGCCACGCCCGGCAGGAGGGCAACGACGTCGGGTACACGACGATCGCCGCGGCCGGCGAGCACGCGACCACGCTGCACTGGACGGACAACGACGGCCGCGTCGAGGCCGGGCAGCTCGTGCTCGTCGACGCCGGCGTCGAGGCCGACTCCCTCTACACGGCGGACGTCACGCGCACGCTGCCCGTCGGCGGCACGTTCACCGACGTGCAGCGACGCGTGTACCAGGCGGTGCTGGACGCCGCTGACGCCGGCTTCGCGGCCGCCGTCCCGGGCGCGCGCTTCCGCGACGTGCACGACGCGGCGATGCGCGTGCTCGCGGCGCGGCTCGCCGACTGGGGGCTGCTGCCGGTGAGCGCCGAGGAGTCGCTGCTCCCGGAGAACCAGCACCACCGCCGCTGGATGGTGCACGGCACGAGCCACCACCTCGGGCTCGACGTGCACGACTGCGCGCAGGCGCGCGGCGAGCTGTACCTCGACGGCGTGCTCGAGCCCGGGATGGTGTTCACGATCGAGCCCGGCCTGTACTTCAAGTCCGACGACCTGCTGGTGCCGCAGGAGCTGCGCGGCATCGGCGTGCGCATCGAGGACGACGTCGTCATCACCGCCGACGGCAACGAGAACCTCAGCGCCGCGCTGCCGCGGGACCCCGACGCGGTCGAGGCGTGGATGGCGTCGCTCCGCGGGGCGTGAGCCTCCGCGGGGCCCGACCGGCCGACGCGCCCCGCCGACGGCCGGACCGCGCCCCGGCGGTCAGGCCTGCGG
>NZ_JBFTEP010000223.1:0-3290 GCF_047229365.1 Cellulomonas pasadenensis
GGTGGGCACGCTGCCGCGGGACGGCTCGACGCGGCCGCGGTCGCCGGCGTGCTCGCCGACCGCGTGCTCGCCGGGCCCCGCCGCCTCGGCCCCGTCCGGCTGGTCTGCGTCGACGGCCCCGCAGGCTCGGGCAAGACGACGGCGGCGGGCCGGCTCGCCGCCGAGGTGGGTGCGCGCGGTGCCGGTGCCGCCGTGCTCCACCTCGACGACCTGTACGCCGGCTGGCGCGGGCTCGAGGGCTCGCTGTGGCCGCGCCTGTCCGCACAGGTGCTGGAGCCGCTGCGCCGCGGCCTGCCGGGGCGCTACCAGCGGTTCGACTGGCCGTCCGACCGGTTCGACGACTGGGTCGACGTGCCCGTCACCGATGTCCTCGTCCTGGAGGGGTGCGGGTCGGCACGCCGCGCGGCCGACGCCGTGGCGACCCTCCGCGTGTGGGTCGAGGCGGCGCCGGACCTGCGCCTGCGACGCGGGCTCGAGCGCGACGGCGAGGCCGCGCTGCCCCACTGGCGCACGTGGATGGCGGACGAGGACGCGCACTTCACGCGCGAGGGGACGCGCGGACGGGCCGACGTCCGGCTCGACGCCTTTGGCATGATGACCGCGTGACCGTCGAGCCGGAGCCCGCTCCCGGGGACGCACCGCCCCCGGGCGGCGTCCTCGGCCTCGGCCCGGTGCCCGCGCGCACGTGGTACGCGCGGGACGTCCTGCAGGTGGCGCGCGACCTGCTCGGCGGCTACGTGACCACCCGCACGCCCGAGGGCGCCGTCACGGTCCGCCTGACCGAGGTCGAGGCGTACGGCGGCGAGGACGACCCGGGCTCGCACGCCTTCCGCGGCCGGACGCCGCGCAACGCGGCGATGTTCGCCGAGCCGGGCCGGCTCTACGTGTACCGGCACATGGGTCTGCACCACTGCGTCAACGTCGTGACGCAGCCCGCCGGGCGGGCGTCGGCGGTGCTGCTGCGCGCCGGTGAGGTCGTCGAGGGCGCCGCGCTCGCGTGGGCGCGCCGCGAGCGGTCCGGCGTCGTCGACAGTGCGCGCCAGCTCGCGCGCGGACCGGCGCGGCTGGCCGTGTGCCTCGGCCTCGACCTCGCCGCGAACGGCTGCGACGTGACGGAGCCGGGCGGCGCGGTGGTCGTGCGCCGGCGCGACGCGGGCACCGTGCTGCCCGCCGTCGCGACGGGACCGCGGGTCGGCGTGTCGGGCCCGGGCGGCGACGGCGGCGCGCACCCCTGGCGGCTCTGGCTGACGGACGAGCGGACGGTCTCCGCGTACCGCCCGGCGTATCGGTCGCCGGCGTCGGCAGACGCCCCTCGCGGGGCGACGACGTCGGCCTGAGGCCCGTGCCCCGCGGCGCCGCCTCCCGGACCACCCGACCGCACGACCACGACCCCGGGCGCCCCGCGCCCGCGAGGAGGAGACAGACGTGAGCAGCATCCTCGACGAGCTCGAGTGGCGGGGCCTCGTCGCCCAGACCACCGACCGCGACGCGCTGGCCCAGGCGCTGGCCGCCGGGCCGGTCACGTTCTACACCGGCTTCGACCCGACGGCGCCGAGCCTGCACCACGGCCACCTCGTGCAGCTCGTGCTCATGCGCCACCTGCAGCTCGCGGGCCACCGCCCGCTCGCCCTCGTCGGCGGCGCCACGGGCCTGATCGGCGACCCGCGCATGTCGGGGGAGCGGGTCCTCAACACGCCCGAGACGGTCGCCGAGTGGGTCGGCCGCCTGCGCGCCCAGATCGAGCGCTTCCTCGACTTCGAGGGCCCCGACGCCGCCGTCATGGTGAACAACCTCGACTGGACGGGTGGGCTGTCGGCGATCGACTTCCTGCGCGACGTGGGCAAGCACTACCGCCTCGGCACGATGCTCGCGAAGGACACGGTCGCGCGCCGGCTCGCGAGCGAGGAGGGCATCTCCTTCACCGAGTTCAGCTACCAGATCCTGCAGGGGCTGGACTACCGGGAGCTCTTCCGCCGGCACGGCTGCACGCTGCAGACCGGCGGCAACGACCAGTGGGGCAACCTGCTGTCGGGGGTGGACCTCATCCGCAAGACCGAGCGCACGCCCGTGCACGCGTTGACCACCCCGCTCATCACGAAGGCGGACGGCACGAAGTTCGGCAAGTCGGAGGGCGGTGCCGTCTGGCTCGCGCCGGACATGATGACGCCGTACGCCTTCTACCAGTTCTGGGTCAACACCGACGACGCCGACGTCGTCCGCTACCTCAAGGTGTTCACGTTCCGCAGCCGGGCGGAGATCGCGGAGCTGGAGGAGTCGGTGGCGAGCCGGCCGGCGGCGCGCGAGGCGCAGCGGACCCTGGCGCACGACGTCACCGCGCTGGTGCACGGCACGGCTGCCGCGGACGCCGTCGTCGCCGCCAGCCAGGCCCTGTTCGGACGCGGTGCGCTCGAGGACCTCGACGCCGACACCTTCGCGGCCGCCGTGGCGGAGTTGCCGACCGCGCCGGGCGGCGCGGGCGACGCGGTCGTCGAGCTGCTCGCCGCCACGGGCGTCGTGGCCAGCAAGGCGGCCGCCCGTCGTGCGGTGGCGGAGGGCGGGGCGTCCGTGAACAACGTGCGGGTCACGGACGAGGACGCCGTCCTCACCGCGGACCAGCTGCTGCACGGGCGCTGGGCGGTGCTGCGGCGTGGGAAGCGCACGCTCGCCGTCGTCGACGCCCGGGCGTGAGCTCGCGTACGGCGACCGCGGCCGGCGGCCCGCCCGACGAGGGGGCGGGCCGCCGGGACCGCGCCGAGACGCTCCGCGGGGGCGCTCGGGCCGAGGGAGTGCGCGCGAACGCCGGGCGGCCCGGTCGTGGCGACCGCGGGCCGGACCCCGGCGGGAGCCGTGACCACGGTCACCGGCGAGCGGGTTTGCGCGAGACCCCCGGGACGCGTAGTGTTCTACAGGCCCGCCCGGCAGGGAGGAACGGACGCCGACTCGATCGGCGGACGGTCCCACGGAGCAGGGCAACAACCCCGCACGTACGACCCGGACGCTCTTCGCGTCGGGGTACGGCGCACGGGTCGGTCCGGACGTACGGCGATCACCTCGGTGGTCGACGGGTCCCGGGCCATGCGGTAGAAATCGCAGCCGGAATCGACGAGGGAATGACCGCCGCAGGGTGGTCAGGAACTCCGAGAGGATGAGCTAAGGTGGAAACCGCAGCGGAGAACAGCAGGAATGATCGCCTCAGTGGTCAGGAATGCAGAGAACATCCGCTACGATGGTGAACGAGCCTCCTGCGGGATGCCGAAAGGCTGATCGAGGATGAGCGTCTGTTCCTTGAG
>NZ_JBFTEP010000224.1:0-3243 GCF_047229365.1 Cellulomonas pasadenensis
GCGACGGCGAGGACCCCGACCGCCGCCGGTACCGGGCCGGGCGCTCCCGGCGGGCCGAGCACGGCCACCACGGCGGCGACCGCGAGCACCGCGGGCGCGAGCAGACCGGTGAGCCGCCGGCCCAGGACGTGCGGCAGGCCGCGCACCCCCGTCGCTGCGTCGTCCTCGAGGTCGGGCAGCACGTTGGCGAGGTGTGCGCCGACCCCGAGGAGCGCCCCGACCGCGAGGAGCCAGCCGGCCGGGCGGGCGTCGCCGGGCAGCGCCAGGACCACGAACGCCGGCAGCAGCGCGAACGCCACCGCGTACGGCAGCCAGGACGCGACCGTCGACTTCAGCCGCAGGTTGTACGCCCAGCCCATCGCCACCGCACCGACCTGCGCCGCGCCCGCGAGGGCGCCGGCGGCGAACGACAGCGCGACGGACGCCCCCAGCGCGAGGAGGGCGGCCGTGCGCAGCGTGCGCGCCGTGACCGCCCCCGCCACCACCGGCTTGTCGGTGCGCCCCACCGCGACGTCCCGTGCCGCGTCCAGCCAGTCGTTCGACCAGCCGATCGACAGCTGCCCCGTGAGCACGGAGGCCAGCACGAGGAGGACCGTCGCGGGCGGCGCGCCGATCCCGCCGGCGAGCGCCGCGCACAGCGTCGTGACGACGACCGTCGGCCCCGGGTGGCACGCGCCCGCGAGCGCGGCGAGCGTGCGGGCGGGCGTGCGGGCAGGGGTGCGGCCGGGCGTGCCCGGGACGCCCGGGGCCGCGGCTCGGTCGGGCACCGAGCCGGCGGGCACCGGGCTGGTCGGCAGGGAGCCGGCGGGCAGGGGCCCGTCGGCTGCGGATCGGTCGGACGCGGGACGGTCGGGCACGCTGCGACGGTAGCCCGCCGCGCCGTCCCACGACGCCCGTGGCACGATGCCGAGGTGTCGCGCGTCGTCGCAGTCGCCCCCGCCCTGCCGGGGCCCCCGCACGCCCAGGACGTGATCTCCGACGTGATCGCGCCGCTGGTCACGGGCACGGACACGCGGGCCGGGCAGCTGATGCGCCGCCTGCACCGCAACAGCGGCGTCCGCACGCGGCACCTGGCCCTGGCGCCCGAGCGGTACGCGGAGGTGCGGGACTTCGGGCAGGCGAACGACCTCTACCTGGCGGTCGGCACGGACCTGGCGGCGCGGGCCGCCCGCGACGCGCTCGACCGTGCGGGCATCGCCCCGGAGGACGTCGACCTCATCCTCTTCACGTCCGTGACCGGCATCGGCGCACCGTCGGTCGACGCCGCCCTCGTGGACCGGCTCGGGCTCCGGCGCGACGTCAAGCGGTTCCCCTCGTTCGGGTGGGGCTGCGCCGGCGGCGCCGCCGGCCTCGCCCGGGTGCACGACTACCTCGTCGGGCACCCGCACGACGTCGCGCTGCTCGTCTGCCTCGAGCTGTGCTCGCTGACGCTGCAGCACGGCGGCACCGACCCGGCCGACCTCGTCGCGAGCGGCCTGTTCGGGGACGGTGCCGGCGCCGCGGTGCTCGTCGGCCGCGACCACCCCGCCGCGGCGGCCGCCCCCGGCCCCGAGGTCGTCGCCACGCGCAGCCGCCTGTACCCCGGCACGGACGCGGACCTCGGGTGGCGGATCGGCGCGTCGGGCTTCCGGATCGTGCTGTCCGCCGGCCTGCCCGACGTCGTGCGCGGCGAGCTGGCCGGCGACGTCGAGGGTCTGCTCGAGGCGCACGGCCTCAAGACCGGTGACGTCACGCGCTGGGTCGTCCACGCGGGCGGGCCGAGGATCCTCGACGCCGTCGAGCAGGCGCTCGCCCTGCCGGCCGACGCGCTCGCGGCCAGCCGGGCCTCGCTCGCGGCCGTCGGCAACCTGTCGTCCGCGTCGGTGCTCGACGTGCTCGACCGCACGCTGCGCGCCGGCGCCCCCGGCGGGTCACCCGGCGTGCTCCTCGCGTTCGGGCCCGGCGTGAGCGTGGAGATGGTGCTCCTGCGCTGGTCCACGGCAGGCTGAGCGCATGCTTCCCCTCTACCTCGTCGTCGTCGGCCTCACCGCCGTCGAGCGCCTCGTCGAGCTCGTCGTCTCGACCCGCAACGCCCGCTGGTCGTTCGCCCGTGGCGGCGTCGAGAGCGGCCGCGGGCACTTCCCGGCCATGGTGGTGCTGCACACGGGGCTGCTCGTGGCGTGCGTCGTCGAGGTCCTGGTCGCCGACCGGCCGTTCCTGCCGTGGCTCGGCTGGCCGGCGCTCGCGCTCGTGGTCGCGAGCCAGGCGCTGCGGTACTGGTGCATCGCCACGCTCGGACCGCGCTGGAACACGCGCGTCATCGTCGTGCCGGGTCTGCCGCTCGTCGACCGCGGCCCGTACCGCTGGATCCCGCACCCGAACTACGTCGCGGTCGTCGTGGAGGGCATCGCCCTGCCGCTCGTGCACAGCGCGTGGGTGACCGCGCTCGTGTTCACGGTGCTCAACGCCGTGCTGCTGCTGCGCTTCCGCATCCCCGCCGAGGAGCGGGCGCTGCGGGCGGCGACCGCGGCGGCGTAGCGCGCCGTGCCGGACACCGACGTCCTCGTCGTCGGCGGCGGGCCCGTCGGGCTCGCCGCGGCCGTGGAGGCGCGTCGCCGCGGGCTCGAGGTCGTCGTCCTCGAGCCCCGCACAGGGACGGTCGACAAGGCGTGCGGCGAGGGCCTCATGCCGGGCGCGCTGCGGCTGCTGCAGGACTGGGACCTCGACCCGCCGGGGCACCCGCTCGCGGGCATCAGCTACCGGTCCCCCGCCGGGCACGTCGACCACCGCTTCCGCGGGCCCGCCGGTCGCGGCGTCCGGCGCACCGCGCTGCACGACGCGCTGCGGGCGCGCGCCGCCGACCTCGGTGCCGTCACCGTGCCGCGCCGCGCGCACGACCTGCGCGTGACCGGTGACGGCGTGGTCGTCGACGGCCTGTCGGCCCGGTACCTGCTGGCGTGCGACGGGCTGCACTCGGGCGTGCGGCGGCGGCTGGGCCTGGAGGCGCCGGCGCCCGCCCGGCGCGGCGGTGCGGACCGGCGCCGGTACGGGCTGCGGCGGCACTACCGCGTCGCGCCGTGGACGGACCTCGTCGAGGTGCACTGGTCACGCGACGCGGAGGCGTACGTGACGCCCGTCGGAGCCGACCTCGTGGGCGTCGCCGTGCTGGGGCCCCGCGGCGCGGACCTCGACGCGACGCTCGCGGCGCTGCCGGAGCTGGCTGCGCACCTGCGCGGGGCGGAGCCCGCGGGGGCCGTGCGGGGC
>NZ_JBFTEP010000225.1:0-3202 GCF_047229365.1 Cellulomonas pasadenensis
CCGCGACGGCGTCCGCCGGCCCGGCGGCCGACCCGGCCTGACCGACCCGCCGGTCGACCGGCCGGTCGGCCCGACGCCCCAGCGGTCGGGCCGGCCGGCTCAGTCCTGGACCAGGCGCCCGTCGGCGAGCCGGATGACGCGGTCGGCCAGCGCCACCATGACGGGGTCGTGCGTCGAGACGATCGCCGTCATGCCCTCGGCCTCGACCACCGCGCGGATGAGCGCCATGACCGCGCGGCCGGTCTCGGTGTCGAGCTGGCCGGTGGGCTCGTCGGCGATGAGCAGGCGCGGCGAGTTCGCCAGCGCGCGGGCGATCGCGACGCGCTGCTGCTGGCCGCCCGACATCTGCCCGGGACGCTGACGCGCGTGCGGGCCGAGGCCGACGAGGTCGAGCAGCAGGGCGACGCGGGCCTCGCGCTCGGGGACGGGCGTGCGGCGCATGCGCAGCGGCACGCCGACGTTCTCCGCGGCCGTGAGCACGGGCACGAGGCCGAACGTCTGGAACACGAACGAGACGACGTCGCGCCGCAGCTCGACCAGTCCGCGCTCGTCCAGCGCGGAGACCTCGCGCCCGGCGACGAGCACGCGGCCCTCGTCGGGGCGGTCGAGCCCGCCGATGGCGTTGAGCAGCGTCGTCTTGCCGGACCCGGAGCGGCCCACGATCGCGACGAGCTCGCCGGGGTGCACCTCGATGGACACGTCCGCGAGCGCGTGCACGGCCGCCCGGCCGCTGCCGTACGTGCGCCCGACGTGCTCGACGCGGACGATCGGCCCCTCGGCGGTGGCCGCGCCGGGCGCGGTGGCGGTGGTCGTGGCGGTCATCGGTCGCCCTCCTGCTCGGCGCGGCGGTCGGGGTGGACCTCGACGTGGGACTGCTCGAGCGCGAGCCGCACGCGCCCCACCAGGTCGAGGGTCTCGCGGTACTCGCGCGGCAGCTGCACGCGGCCGGCGCGGTCGAGCACCGCGAACTCCTCGGCGACGACGTGCTCGGTGCCGTCGTCCCGGGTCGCGGTGCGGCGCAGCACCTCCGAGCTCGTGCGCCCGTCGCGGATCGCGACGGTGCGCTGCACGTGCTCGCTGACGCCGGGGTCGTGCGTGACGACGACGACGGTCGTGCCGAGGTCGCGGTTCACCGACCGCAGCGCCTCGAGGACGTCGGCGGACGTCGCGGTGTCGAGCTCACCGGTCGGCTCGTCGGCGAGCAGCACCTGCGGGGAGTTCGCGAGCGCGGTGGCGATCGCGACGCGCTGCTGCTCGCCGCCGGACATCTGCCCGGGCCGGCGGTCGGCACAGTAGCCGACCCCGAGGACGTCGAGCAGGGCCGCCGCGTCGGTCGCGCGCTGCCTGCGCGGCCGCCCGGCGAGCGCCATCGGCAGCGCGACGTTCTCGGCCGCCGTCAGGTACGGGACGAGGTTGCGCGCGGTCTGCTGCCACACGAACCCGACCATGCTGCGCCGGTAGCGCACGCGGTCCCGGGCGCTCATCGTCATGAGGTCCCACGGCCCGACGCGCACGCGCCCGGCCGTCGGCACGTCCAGGCCCGACAGCACCGACAGCAGCGTCGACTTGCCGGAGCCGGACGCCCCGACGACCGCGACGAGCTCGCCGGACTCGACGAGCAGGTCGAGGCCCTGCAGCGCCTGCACCTCGATGCCCTCGGACTGGTAGATGCGCACGAGCGACTCGCACACGATCAGCGCGGTCCGCCCGAACTCCTCGGGGCGGCGGCGCGCCTGCTCCTCCAGCGCCGACAGCGCCGTCGGCGCGGGTGCCCGTTCCACGCTCAGCTGGTCCACGGCGTCCATGCCGGCTCCTCCCTCGTCCCTGACTGGTCCCTGCCCGTCCGGCGTGCGTCGGTCACCGCGGCCCCCTCGTCCCGGTCCCGCGTCGACGACACCGCGTCGCCCGCCCCACGTCGTCCGCGCTCACCGCTCGCCCACCCGGAGCACCTCGCCCAGCCGGTCCCGCCGGCGCACGGCCTGCTCGACCGCGACGGCGACCGTCAGGGCGACGAGCAGCGCTGCCGCCGCCACGAGCACCGGCCACGCCGTGGGGACCAGGCGCGCGTCGCCCGGCTCGCCCGTGAGCCACGGCAGGCCGAGCGCGTCCGCGACCAGCCACGGCACCGCGAGCCCGATGAGCGTGCCGCCCACCAGGCCGCCCAGCACGAGCGGTGCGAGCTCGCCCAGGGTCGCGGCGCGGGCGGTGCGCGCGTCGAGGCCCAGGGTCCGCAGCGTGGAGAGGGTGCGCCCGCGCTCGCGCGCGGTGGCGACGACGACGAGGACCAGCGCGAGCACGAGCAGGAGCGCCAGCACCCCCACGCCCAGCACCTGCATGGTCAGCAGGGACGACGTCAGCGGTGCGGACGACCACGCCGCCCACCAGCCGTCGCGCGTCGTCGTGACGATCCCGGCGACCTGCGCGGGCGGCAGCGTGAGCGCGTCCACCGCCGCGGCCGCACCCGGTCCCGTGACCCACGCGCGGTCGGGAGAGGGCACCGTGACGCCGGCCGCCGCGAGGGCGGTGCGGTCGACGACGACGAGGCCCTCGTCCTCGCTCTCGACGGGGAAGGCCGCGCGGGCGTCGAGCGGCGGCGCGCCGCGATCGGCCTCGAGCTCGGTCGTGCCCCGCACGTCGAGGGTGACGGAGCCGAGCGGCAGGGTCACGGTCGGCGGGCCGGCGTCGCCCGCCTCGGCCGTGCGCGTGCGCAGGGTCGCGCTGACCAGCGCGGGCACCGACCCGGCGGGCGCGTCGACGGACGGCGTCGCGAGCGCGGCGAGCCCGTCGTCGACCGGCAGGCCGCGGGCCGCGCGCGCCTGCGCCCACGCCGCGGCGTCGACCGCGAGCACCGTGGCGGACAGGCCGGACCCGGCGTTGTACCCGCGGGCGGGCATCTGCACCGCCAGGGCGACGGCGTCGACGCCCGGCGCGTCCGCCACGTCCTCGAGCGCGGCGACGCCGAGCGGCGTGTCGAGGCGCCCGTCGAGGCGCGCGTCGGCGCCCACCTGGACGTCGGCGGCCCGCTGCTGGCCGACCTGCGCCGAGTGCGCCAGGACGCCCGACAGGACGACGAGCGCGACCGCGACCGTCACCGCGAGCAGGGGCGTCAGCGCCGTGGCCGCGCCCTGGGCGCGCGCGACGGCGAGCGGCGCGGCGAGGCCCCGCGAGCGGGCGGCGAGCCGGCCCGTGGACCGCACCACGG
>NZ_JBFTEP010000226.1:0-3108 GCF_047229365.1 Cellulomonas pasadenensis
GGCGCGGCGCTCGGCGTCGAGGGCGTCCTGGCGGGCGCGCTCGACCTCGGCGCTCGTCTGGCGGGCCGCGGCGAGGGCGGCGATGAGGCCCTCGCGCTCGGCCTGCCCGGCGGTCAGGGAGGCGTCCGCGGCGGACTGCGCGTCCTCGGCGGCGGCGAGCGCGTCCTCGGCGGCGGCCGCGGCGGTCTCGGCGTCGGCGGCGGCCTGCGTCGACCGCTTCTGCATCGTCTCGGCGACGAGCACCGCCGCCGTGAACTCCTGCACCGCCTCGTCGGCCTTGCCGGTGGCACGGTTCAGCGCGGTGGAGCGGCGCGCGACGTCCTGGAAGCCGTCGGCCGACAGCACGGCCTCCAGCGCCTCCACCGACCCGCCGGACCGGGCGAGCTGGCGCGCGACCGCGACGAGCCGCTGCCGCGCCTCCTCGGCGCGCGTGCCGGCCTCCTCGGACCGGGCAGCCGCCTCCGCGGCGCGGGACCGGGCGGCGTCCGCGTCGGCCAGCGCCTGCGCGTAGTCCTCGCCGGCGCGCTGGACGGCGACCTCGGCGGCGTCGGCCGACGCGGCGAGCTCGGCGAGCCGCACCTCCATCTGCGCGACGGAGCGCTGCGCCTGCCCGACGGCGGCGCGGGCGTCCCGGACGTCGTCCTGGCTGGGCGCGGCACCGGCGAGGCTCGCGGGCGAGGCGACCAGGCCGAGCGTCAGCAGGCCGACCGGGGCGACGGCGAGCACCCGGCGGTGGCGCACCCACGCGGTGGGTCGGCGCGACGTCGCGGGGAGGTCGCCGGAGGTCCGGGGGGCGGTCGCGGGGAGGCCCGCGGGACCGTCGGCACGGGTCGTCGCCCGCTGCTGCTCGTCACGCACGTCGGCGACGCTACCTGCGCGTTCCCCAGGAATGAACACCTGTCACACAGGTCCCAGAAGTCACACCGCTGTGGTTCGGGAGGAACCCGGACAGACCCGCTCGGCCGACCGGGTGAACCGTCTCACCGCCCCGCTCGGCACTGCGGATCCGGCCTCCGTACGGCCGCCGTCCCACCGTCCGGACGGCGAACCGGCGCTTCCGCATGCATCGGCAGCAGCGCTGCTGCACGACAGCCGGTCCGCCGCCGGCGACGGACCTGTGTCCGGCCGGTCCCGAAGGCCGGGGGCGACGACCTGCGTGCTGCCGGGCGTCTGGGCGCCGCGAGGTCGGATGCCGGCGACGGGTCGGGAGGTCGGGTGGTCGGGGGGCCGGTCGAGCGGCGGCGGGCTATGCGCGGTCTCCTCGCCTGCCGGGGCGGGATCGTCCCGGTGGACGAGACGCGCGTACCGGTGGGCGGGACGAGCGGCCTACTCTCGGACGCATGTCCCGCCGAATGTGTCGCTGACCCAGCGCACGCTCGGCCGTACCCGCGGCCGGTCGCCCCGCAGCGACCGCCGCCGAGCCTCGGCTCGCCCCGTGCGCACCAACCCCCCGCGGGGCGGGCGACGGCTGCGCGCTCCCCGGGTGTCCCCCGCCCCGACCGCCGACCCCGGCGCCGTCCCCAGGAGCCCGACATGAGCAACGAGAGCTGGAGCTTCGAGACCCGTCAGATCCACGCGGGTCAGACCCCCGACGCCGCGACCGGTGCGCGCGCGCTGCCGATCTACCAGACGACGTCGTTCGTCTTCGACTCGGCCAAGCAGGCCGCCGACCGGTTCGCGCTCGCCGAGCTGGGCCCGATCTACACGCGCATCGGCAACCCCACGCAGGAGGTCGTCGAGAACCGCATCGCCGACCTCGAGGGCGGCGTCGGCGCGCTGCTCGTCGCGTCCGGCCAGGCGGCCGAGACGCTGGCGATCCTCAACGTCGCCGAGGCCGGCGACCACGTCGTCGCGAGCCCGTCCCTCTACGGCGGCACGTACAACCTGCTGCACTACACGCTGCCCAAGCTGGGCGTCGAGACGACGTTCGTCGCCGACCCGCACGACCCGCAGGCGTGGCGCGACGCCGTCCGCCCGAACACCAAGCTGTTCTTCGCCGAGACGATCCCGAACCCGCGCTCCGACGTCCTCGACATCGAGGCGGTCGCGGGCGTCGCCCACGAGGTCGGCGTGCCGCTCGTCGTCGACAACACCGTCGCGACCCCGTACCTCATCAACCCGCTGCAGTGGGGCGCGGACGTCGTGGTGCACTCCGCGACCAAGTACCTCGGCGGGCACGGCACGGCCATCGGCGGCGTGATCGTCGACGGCGGCACGTTCGACTACGCGCAGCACCCGGAGCGGTTCCCGAACTTCAACCAGCCGGACCCGTCGTACCACGGGCTCGTGTTCGCGCGGGACCTGGGCGTCGGCGGTGCGTTCGGAGCGAACCTGTCGTACGTGCTCAAGGCGCGGGTGCAGCTGCTGCGCGATCTCGGCGCGGCGATCAGCCCGTTCAACGCGTTCCTCATCGCGCAGGGCATCGAGACGCTGTCCCTGCGGCTCGAGCGGCACGTCGCCAACGCGCAGCGGGTCGCCGAGTGGCTCGAGGCCCGCGAGGACGTCGTGCGCGTGCACTACGCGGGCCTGGAGTCGAGCCCGTGGCACGCGAACCAGCTGAAGTACGCTCCCCGGGGCGCCGGTGCTGTCCTCGCGTTCGAGCTCGAGGGCGGGTCGGCGGCCGGTCAGGCGTTCGTGTCGGCGCTCGAGCTGCACTCCAACGTCGCCAACATCGGCGACGTGCGCTCGCTCGTGATCCACCCGGCGTCGACGACGCACAGCCAGCTCACCCCGCAGGAGCAGGAGCTGTCCGGCGTCACGCCCGGGCTCGTCCGCCTGGCCGTCGGCATCGAGCACGTCGACGACATCCTGGCCGACCTGGACGCCGGCTTCCGCGCCGCCAAGGGCGCCTGAGCCGTCCGCCACCCCGAGGAGCCCCACCGCATGACGACGCCCCGCCCTCGCCCCGGCACGCCCGCCCCGCACGACGCGTCCCCCGGACCCGTCGTGCCCGGCGGCGCGCTGCCGGGCGGGGGCGCGGTCGACGTCCCCGGCGTCGCGGCCGTCCCGGACGTCGGACGACGCACCCGCCGCGGCGCGACCCTCGGCTCGCGCCGCCCGGCGCCGGGCACCCCCGGGCCCGGGCTCTTATACACAAATCCGAGCCCA
>NZ_JBFTEP010000227.1:0-3107 GCF_047229365.1 Cellulomonas pasadenensis
GGCGGCGTCTGCGGCGGCGCGGCGGGCGCACCGGCCGGCGGGTACGACGCGGCGGGGTCCGACGGGCGCGGTCCGACGGGTGCGGGCGGCACGGCCGGCACGCCGCTGACGACGCCGCCGACCTCCTGCAGGATCGCGCGCGCCTTGTGCGCGTGCTCCGCGTGGCAGAGGACCGCGTACGACGTCGCGACGATCTGGCTCGCGGACGCGAAGTCGCGGCGGTTGCGCGTCATGGCGTACGTGATGACGGAGAACAGCAGGCCGAACGCGCCGCCGAAGAGGATGGCCGGCAGCAGCACGCTCGCGCTGTTGGGCGGCGAGAAGAGCGTGAGCAGCAGGCCGACGAACAGGCCGAACCACGCGCCGGACGCGAACCCGCCGAGGGCGGCGCTCGGGTAGGACAGCCGGCGGATGACGCGCTCGACCATGCGCAGGTCGGTGCCGACGATCGTCACGTGCTGCACCGGGAACGACTTCTCGGCGAGCGCGTCGACGGCCTTCTGCGCCTCGAGGTACGTCTGGTACGACGCCACGGGCTCGCCCGTGGGCAGCGTCGGCGTGCGGGGGATGCGTCCGGACTGCGAGAGCGCCATGCGCCGATCCTCCCGCAGCCGCGGGGCCGCCGCCAGGGATGCGGGCGCCCGGGACCGTTGACGCTGAGGTGAGCCTCACCTCACACTTGCCCGGGCCCCGTCACCGCGCCGGGGCGCCCGACCGGAGGACGCCACGTCATGACCCGCTGGAGCACCCGCCTGCTGCTGTCCTGCGCCGCCATCGGCGTCGGCGGCGGCCTCGTCGGCATCCCGAGCTTCTACCTGTTCACCACGCTGGCGACCGCGGCGCCGTTCCTCATGGGGCTGGCGGCGGGCTTCTACCTGCTGCCGGGCATGATCGCGCTCGCCGCGTTCCGCCGCCCCGGCGTCGGGTTCCTCACGACGATGCTCGCCGCGGTCGCCGCCGCGCCGTTCGTTCCGGGCAGCTTCACGACGATCTACGGCTGGCTGTACGTGGCGGTGCTGCTCGAGGTGCCGTTCGCGCTGCTCGGCTACCGCTGGTGGCGCGCGCCCGTCTTCTACGTCGCGCCCCTCGCCGGGGCCGCCTTCTACACGTGGACGTGGTGGACGTACTACGACATCGGCAGCCACCAGGTGTGGGCGCAGGTCGCCCTGCCGACGCTGCTGCTCGGCGGGATGCTGCTGTTCACGTGGCTCGCGCGGGTCGTCGCGGCGCGCCTCACCCGGACCGGCGCGATGCGCGGCCTGCAGCTGCCCGAGGACCGCCGCCGGCGCGCGGTCGCCGGCGCGACGGCGTCCTCCGGCGCCCCGGCGGCGACGACGACCACGACGAGCCCCGCGACGACGCCGGCCGACACCGCCGCCGCGCCGGCCGCCACCGCGTGAGCGTCCGCGTCGACGACGTCCGCATCCGGCACGAGGGCCGCACGGCCTGGACGCCGGACGGCGTGACGTTCGAGGTCCGCCCCGGCGAGGTGGTGCTGCTGCTCGGCCCGAGCGGCTCGGGCAAGTCGACGCTCGCGCTCGCGCTGGACGGGCTCGTGCCGCACGCGGTGCCGGCGGAGCTGACGGGGCGCGTCGTGGTCGACGGGACCCCGACGACCGCGACGACGGTCGCGCGGCTGTCCGAGCACGTCGCCATGGTCTTCCAGGACCCCGACGCGCAGGTCGTCACCGGCACGGTGCTCGACGAGGTGTGCTTCGGGCCGGAGAACCTGCGGGTGCCGGCGCCCGAGGTGCTGGGCCGCGCCGAGCACGCCCTGCGCGCCGTCGGCCTGTGGGACCGGCGCGCCGACGCCCCGGACGCGCTGTCCGGCGGCGGCCGGCAGCGCCTGGCGATCGCCTGCGCGCTGGCGCTCGGGTCGCCCGTCGTCGTGCTCGACGAGCCGACGGCGAACCTCGACCCCGCCGGCATCGAGGAGGTCTACGCCGCGCTGCGGGCGGTCGTGGCCGACGGCACGCGGGCGGTCGTGCTCGTCGAGCACAACCTCGACGCGGCGGTCGACCTCGTCGACCGGGTCGTCGTGCTCGACCGTGCGGGTCGGCTCGCCCTCGAGGGTCCGGTCCGCGAGGTGCTCGGCACCCGGGCCGAGGAGGTGGCCGCGCTCGGCGTCTGGCTGCCCGTCTCGACGCTCGCCGCGCTGCGGCTGCGCGCCGCCGGCGTCGCGCTGGACCCGCTGCCCCTCACGCCGCACGAGCTGGCGGCGGCGCTCGACGCCGCCGACGTCCTCCCGTCCCCCACGCGCGCGCCGTCCGCCGGGGCGCAGACCACCACGGCGTCGTCCACCACGACGTCGTCCACCACGATGACGACGGCCACCGACGACCCGGCGCCCGCCGTCCGGGTCCGCGGCCTGACCGTGCGCCGCGGCCGCCGCACGGTCCTCGACGGTGTCGACCTCGACGTCCCCACGGGCGCGATGCTCGCGCTCGTCGGCGTCAACGGCGCCGGCAAGACCACCCTCGCGCAGGCCGTCGCCGGCGTCGTCCCGCCGCCCCGCGGCACCGTGCAGGTGGCGGGCGTGGACCCGGCGCGCACGCCGCCGCGCACGCTCGTGCGCAGCGTCGGCTTCGTCTTCCAGAACCCGGAGCACCAGCTCGTCCGCGGCACGGTGGCCGACGAGCTCGCGCACGGCCTGCGGCTGCAGGGTGCGGACGACGCGACGACCGCCGCGGCCGTCGACGACATGCTCCACCGGCTCGACCTCGTCGCCGAGCGCGACGTCCACCCGTTCCTGCTGTCCGGCGGGCAGAAGCGCCGGCTGTCGGTGGGGACGGCGCTCGTCACGGGCGCACGCGTGCTCGTGCTCGACGAGCCGACGTACGGGCAGGACCGCGAGCGCGCCGCCGAGCTGCTCGCGCTGCTGGGCCGGCTCGTCGCCGGCGGCACCACCGTGCTCCTCGTCACGCACGACCTGCAGCTCGTGGCCGACCACGCCACGCACGTCGCCGTGCTGCGCGACGGCCGCGTCACGGCGTCGGGCACGACCGGCGACGTGCTGGCCGGCACCGCGCTCGAGGACGCGGGCCTGCTGCCCCCGCCGCTCGCCCGCGCGACGCGGCGCCTGCGCCGGCACGCCGCCTGGCGGGGCG
>NZ_JBFTEP010000228.1:0-3103 GCF_047229365.1 Cellulomonas pasadenensis
TACGAGTGCGGTTTATGTGTCTGGTGGGCTGGTATTTGTTTATAAGTGCCAGGGCGGGCGCTGCGGGGAGCCGGTGCGTCGCGGCGCGCCGTCCGCACCGACGACGCGTGCGTCCGACGCCTCCGGGCGCGCGCGGCCGCCCGACGGGCTGAAGCTCGGCGGCGGGGTGTCGTCCGACCGGTCGCGGGGTGCCACGGCGCCTCAGCAGCTCGACGTGACGTCGGCGGCGGTGAACGCCTCCCGACCGGGCGTCTTCGTGGGCGTCGGCTCGGGCGCGGCGACGGGCGCCTCACCGGTCCCGGCGTCCGCGGGGGCGGCGGGAGCGGCCGGGTCGGCGGGTGCGCCGGCCTGCGGCGGGGCGGTCGTCGGCGTCGGCTCGGGCGTCGGTGCGCCGAGCATCGGCACGTCGGAGGCGATGTTGGCCCACAGCTCGTCGGCCGCCGCCGTCCACTCCACGCGGTTCGGGTCGGTGCGCGCGGGTGCCCACGGCACCGTCGTCAGCACGATGTTCGCGCGGTCGATGCTGCGCAGGCTGAAGGCGAGGCCCGTGAGGTCACCCATGGTCACGTCGGTCGTGAGGGACTGCGTCGCGGCGCTGAGGAACTGCAGCAGCTGCGGCGCGTCGGTGAGCACGTTCTTCGACAGCACCTCGTTGGCGAGGTTCGCGATGAGCTGCTGCTGGCGGCCGGCGCGCATGATGTCGGACCCGTCGAGGCCCGTGCCGTGCCGGGCCCGCGCGTACTGCAGGGCCGTGACGCCGTCGAGGCGGTGCAGGCCCGCGGTGATGTCGAGGCCCGTGTACTTGTCCTTGATGTCGTTCTCGATGCACATCTCGACGCCGCCGACGGCGTTGATCATGCTCTGGAACCCGGCGAAGTCGACGACCACGAAGTGCGTGAGCGGCACACCGGTGTTCTGGACCACCGTGCTCCACGTGCAGGCCGCGGCGGAGGCGATGTCGCCGCCGTTGTCGTACCCGACCGCGAAGGCGTCGTTGAACATGCCCTTGCGGGCCTTCGTCGTGGTGCCGTCCGACATGGTGCACGTCGGGATGTCGACGAGGGAGTCGCGCGGGATCGACACGAGCTCGACGCGGGTGCGGTCCGCGGACACGTGCATGAGGATCGTCGTGTCCGACCGCATCCCGGCGACCGCCCCGCCGATCGCCTCGTTCTCGCCGTCGCGCTGGTCGGACCCGAGGATGAGGACGTTGACGGGCTCGCCGGCACGTGCGTCCGTGGGGTCGGGCGGCTCGGTCGGCGTCGGGGCCGCCGCCACGAGGCCGTCGAGGCTCACGGTGTCGACGTTGCTGTTCAGCCGCGCCGCGACCGCCACGCCGCCGGCGGCGCCGAAGACGAGGACGGTCGTCACCGCGAGCGCGACGCCGCGCAGCACGCCGTGCGAGCGGAGGTCGCGTGCGTGCCGGGGCGCACGACGGCGTCGAGGAGCGGCGTGGCGGGAGGTCACGTGTCAGATGGTAGGAGCGCGCCCGCACCGAGCGGGGGAGCCGGGGCAGCGGCGCCGTGAATGATCTGTGCAGATGCCGGGACGACCGCCTCCCGCGCCGGGGCGCGGGCGGCGGTCCGGCTCGTCGACCGGGTCAGCGGCCCAGGACGGCGTACCTCGCCTCGGTGGCGTCCTTCTGCGGCCGCCACCACGCCTCGTGCGCGCGGTACCAGTCGATGGTCGCCGCCAGGCCGTCGCGGAACGTGGTGTACCGCGGCTCCCAGCCGAGCTCGGTGCGCAGCTTCGTCGCGTCGATCGCGTAGCGCAGGTCGTGGCCCGGGCGGTCGTTGACGTGGTCGTAGGCGTCGGACGGCTGACCCATGAGCTCGAGGATGAGCTCGATGACGGTCTTGTTGTCCTTCTCGCCGTCGGCACCGATGAGGTAGGTCTCGCCGAGGCGGCCCTTCTCGATGATCGACCACACCGCGCTGTTGTGGTCCTCGACGTGGATCCAGTCGCGGACGTTCTCGCCCGTGCCGTAGAGCTTGGGCCGCACGCCGTCGATCACGTTGGTGATCTGGCGCGGGATGAACTTCTCGACGTGCTGGAACGGCCCGTAGTTGTTCGAGCAGTTCGAGATCGTCGCGCGCACGCCGAAGCTGCGCGCCCACGCGCGGACCAGGAGGTCCGACGACGCCTTGGTCGACGAGTACGGGCTCGACGGGTTGTAGGGCGTGTCCGGCGTGAACTTCGCCGGGTCGTCGAGCTCCAGGTCGCCGTAGACCTCGTCCGTCGAGATGTGGTGGAAGCGCACGTCGTGGCGGCGGACCGCCTCGAGGAGCTGGTACGTGCCGATGACGTTGGTGCGGACGAACGGCCACGGGTCGTGCAGCGAGTTGTCGTTGTGCGACTCGGCGGCGAAGTGGACGACGAGGTCGACGTCCTTCACCAGGCTGTCGACGACGTCCGGGTCGGCGATGTCGCCCTTGGCGAGGACCACCTTGCCGTCGACGGGGTCGAGGCTGCGCTCGTCGCCCGCGTACGTCAGCGCGTCCAGCACGGTGACGTGCACGTCGGGACGCTCCCGGACCGTCTGGTGCACGAAGTTGGCGCCGATGAAGCCGGCGCCGCCGGTGACGAGCATGCGCATGGGGGGATTCCTCCGGGTCGGTGGTCGACCAGCAAGCCTAGCCTGCGCCGCCCGGGCGCGACGGCGCGTCCCCGCCCGCCGGTCCGCGCGCGCGGGCGGCCCGCGTCCGTGGACGGCCGGGGTCCTTGACCCCGGGGGCGCCCGCTGGTCCACTCGCCTGCGGGAGACCGCGGGGTGCAGCGGTCTGCGACGAGGGGGTGCATGGTGCGACGGTGGAGCGGGACGGCCGGCCTGGTGGCGGCGTCCGCGGCGATGGCGCTGGTGGTCGGCCCGGGTGCGGGGGCCGCGGCGGGTGCGCCCGCGCATGCGCGTCCCGGTGCGACGGGTGCGACGGTGACGGGTGCGGCCGCGACGGCGGCGGGCGCCGTGGTCGCCGCACCGGACGCGCCGCCCGCGGACGAGCTCGTCGTCGACGAGCTCCCCGTCGAGGTGGCCGCGCCCGCGCAGGCGTCCGCCGCGCCGGACGCGGCGTCCCCGGCCCCGGACGCGCGCCGCACCGCCCCGGAG
>NZ_JBFTEP010000229.1:0-2962 GCF_047229365.1 Cellulomonas pasadenensis
GCCGCGCACGGCGGCGTGTGGGGCCGGCTGGCGCTGCTCGCCGTCGGCGCGCTGCTCGCGTCCGCGGGCACCGTCTCGGGGCTCGCCGCGACGGAGGCCGGCGAGCACGCCGTGCCGCACGGCCTGCACGGCCTCGGCGGCGGCCACCACGGCTGACCGTCACGCAGCGCACCGATGCCGGTGCACGCACGACGAAGCCCGCACCCCGAGGGGTGCGGGCTTCGTCGTGCGTGCGCTGGTCCGGTCGGGCCGTGACGTGCGTCAGGCGGCCCGACCGGCCCGGATCACTTGAGGGTGACCGTGGCGCCGGCGCCCTCGAGGGCAGCCTTGGCCTTGTCGGCCGTCTCCTTGTTCGCGCCCTCGATGACCGGCTTGGGCGCGCCGTCGACGAGGTCCTTGGCCTCCTTCAGGCCGAGGCTCGTGAGGGCACGCACCTCCTTGATGACCTGGATCTTCTTGTCACCGGCGGCCTCGAGGATGACGTCGAAGGAGTCCTTCTCCTCCTCGGCCGGGGCGTCGGCGGCGCCGCCGCCCGCGGGGGCGGCCACGGCGACGGCGGCCGGCGCGGCGGCGGTGACCTCGAAGACGTCCTCGAAGGCCTTCACGAACTCGGAGAGCTCGATGAGCGTGAGCTCCTTGAACGCGTCGATGAGCTCGTCGGTGGTGAGCTTCGCCATGGTGGCGGTTCCTTCCGTTCTGACCTGTCGTCCGGTGGTCGGCGACAGGGGGTGCTGGGGACTGCTGGGGAGCTGCGGGCTGAGCGTCGGGCTCAGGCAGCGGTGTCGGACGACTCCTCGCGCTTGGCGCGCAGGGCCTCGACGGTGCGCACGGCCTGCGAGGCAGGAGCCGTGAACAGGTACGCGGCCTGGTAGAGCTTGGCCTTCATCGCGCCGGCCGCCTTGGCCAGCAGCACCTCGCGGGACTCGAGGTCCGCGAGCTTGGTGATGTCCTCCGCGGTCAGCGGGCGGCCGTCGAGGACGCCCCCCTTGATGACCAGCGCAGGGTTCGCACGGGCGAAGTCACGCAGACCCTTGGCCGCCTCGACCGGGTCACCGGTGACGAAGGCGATCGCCGACGGGCCCGCGAGCCCGTCGTCGAGGCCCTCGAGGCCGGCTTCCTTGGCCGCGATCGCGGTCAGCGTGTTCTTCACCACGGCGTACTGAGCGTTCCCGCCGAGCGCCTTGCGCAGCGTCTTGAGCTGCGCGACGGTGAGCCCGCGGTACTCGGTCAGCACGGCCGCGTTGGAGGCACGGAAGCGCTCCGTGATCTCCGCGACGGCGGCTGCCTTGTCCGGCCTCGCCATGGCATTCCTTCCGATCAGGGTGCCGCCGGCGTGCCACCCCGGGAAACAGAAGAGCCCCGCGCAGGCGCGGGGCTCGGCAGGACGCGCACGTCGACCGGGCACGTACCGAGGGCACGCGCGGTCGGACGGAGGTCCGGTGAGTCTCGCCTGCGCAGGCCCCCGCTGTCGCGGAGCTTCGGCCGGTCCGACGAGCGGACCGACGACCGACGGTCTTGGGCCGGACCAGCGTACGGCACGGGAAGGGGTCGACCAAATCACGGCGGCCGCACCGCGTCACGCTGCGCCGTGGGCCCCGAACGTGCACCAGTTGACGAACCCTGCGGGCGCGGACCGGTCGACGTCCGCGCGGGCGGCGTGCAGCGCGCGCGCCATCGTCTCACCGGCCGCGAGACCGCGGTGCAGCCCCCGCATGAGGTCGACCACCTCGACGTCGGGCACGGCCGCGATGCTGGCCACGACGCCGGCCGTGCCCCGCGCGAGCATGGCCGAGACGAAGCCCAGCACCTCGTCCCCCGCGTACGCGACGTCGGCGCCCGAGTGGCACGACGCCAGGACGAGCCGGCGCGGCGCCACCCCCGCCCGGTGCAGCTGCTGCACCGTCACGGGGCCGTCCGCGAGGACCAGCGACGAGAACATCGGGTTGTCGGCACGGGGCACGCCGTGGCACGCCAGGTGCGCGAGGTCGGCCGTCGCCAGCGACCGGAGGACGTCGACCGTGCGGCTGCGCCCCGCCCCGAGGACCTGCGCGCGCGGGTGCACGAGGGCGAGGGCGTCGACCTCCTCCTGCGCGGCGGCCAGGCCCGGACCCGCGACGAGCACCGTGCCTCCCGTCCCCGCGCGGCGCGCCGCGGACGCCACCCAGGCCGTGGCCGCCGGGCTGAGCGCGACCGGGGCCTCGTGCAGCGCCGCCCACGGCACGCCGTGCAGCGGCCCGACGGGCACCACGACGAGCTCGTCGTGCCCCGCCGTGCCGAGCGGGTCCAGCAGCCGCTCGCGCAGCGTGCGCAGGCGCAGCTCGGCGTTGGCGCGCGCCGCAGCGGCGGACGCGGGCGACCGGGGGTCCGCGAGCCGGCGCAGCGCGAACACCAGCGCCCGCTGGGCCTCCGCCACCGGGCCGACGGGACCGAGGTCGACGACGCGCGCGCCGCGCCGCGCGACGACGACGGCCACGTACCGCCCGTCGCACCGGCCCACCTCGACCAGCACGCGCCCGTCCAGGGCGGTCCGGACCGCCGACAGGGTGGGCGGTTCACGCCAGTCACCCACCACGTCGTCCACCGCGACGCCCGCCCCGTCGGACCCGGTGCCACGCCCGGGCGCACCGTCGACGGTCGCACCGTCGGGCGCCGCCGCGCCCGTGCGCGTCGGTCCCGACGGGAACGGGTGCCACGGCTCGGCCCTCTCGGGCACGGGGCCGTCGACGTGGGGCTCGACGGGCAGCCGCGCGAGGAGCGCCGCGGCACGCGTCTGCTCCATCCACCGCAGCACCCGCGCCGGCGACCCCTCGCGCAGGAGCGCCGCGAGACCCATCTGCCCCAGCTCCGCGCCGTGCCCGGACGCGAGCGCCCGCAGCTCCATCGTCGGCAGCGTCCCCCTGTGCGCCGCGAGGTCGCGCAGGCCGGCGCGCGCCTCCCGGACCGTCCGCGGACCGTCGCCCGC
>NZ_JBFTEP010000230.1:0-2843 GCF_047229365.1 Cellulomonas pasadenensis
GCCGGGACGCCGCCCCCGAGCCCGTCCGCGTGGCGCGCATGGCCACGCCCGACCGCCGCGACCCGGTCGCGCAGGTCGAGCGCACGGCCCTCGAGGTGGTGCTGCAGGCGCCGCTGCTCGTGCCCGCGGACTTCGACGCGCTCGCGCCGGACGCCTTCGCCGCCCCCGCGTACCGCGCGGTGCACGAGGCGGTGCGCGCCGCAGGTGGCGTGGCGGGTGCCCGCGCCCACGTCGAGCGCGCCGGCGGTGCGGCGACGGCGTGGGTCGGTGCCGTGCTGGAGGAGGCGGCCGAGCCCGTGCACGCCCTCGTCACCGAGCTGTCGGTGGCCCCGCTGCCCGAGGACCGCGAGGAGGCACTGCCCGGCTACGTGCGCGGCGTCGTCATGCGCCTCGTCGACATCGGCTACACGCGGCAGATCGCGGACGTGCGCGGGCGGCTGCAGCGGATGGGACCGGACGCCGACCCGGCCGCGTCCCGCGCCCTGTTCACCGAGCTGCTCGACCTCGAGGGCCGCCGCCGCACGCTGCGCGAGAGCGCCTGACCGACCGCTCGGCGCAGCGTGACCGGCGCAGCGCAGCGTGACCGGCGCAGCGCAGCGCGACCGGCTCAGCGCAGCGCGACCAGCCCGGTGCCGTCGTCCTCGGCGCGCGCGTCCGTCACCGCGGTCACGGTCATCGACCGCAGCCGCAGACCGCCGCCGTAGTAGGACAGGAAGGCCGTGTCGGTCGCGTCCCGGCCGGTCGCGATGCGGAGCATCGTCGGCCGCGGCGCGAGCCGGGTGGCGTCCACGACGTGCCACGCACCGTCGACGTACGCCTCGGCCACCGCGTGGAAGTCCATGGGCCGGAGCCCGGGCGCGTACACGGACACGAGTCGGGCGGGCGTGTCGCACGCGCGCAGCAGCGCGACGACGAGGTGGGCGAAGTCCCGGCACACGCCGCGGCGCTTGAGCAGCGTGTCGGTCGCGCCGTCGGTCGGCAGGCTCGACCCCGACAGGTAGGTGACGTGCCGGCCGACCCACGTCACGACGGCGTCGAGCAGCTCGGCGCCGACGAGGCCGGCGAACTGGTCGCGCGCGAAGGCGAGCAGACGGTCCGACTCGGCGTAGCGGCTCGGACGGCGGTACTCGACGAGGTCGACGTCCTCCACGGGTACCGGCTCCGCATGGCCGGTCACGGTCGCGCGGTAGTCGACCACCACGCGGCCCGCCGGCGCCCACACCCGGTGCATGCGACCGCCGTGCGGCAGCTTGATCTCCTCGACGTCGAGCGGCTCGTCGTCGGTGCGCACCACGAGGTCCTCGGAGCGTTCGAACGGTCCCTCCGCGACGGCGACCGCGAGCAGCATCTCGAGCGGCTGACGCACGTCGAGCGAGAGGTGACAGGCCACGGAGCGCAGCACGGCCGACGCATCCTTCCCCGGCGCACGGGCCGGACGACACGGAGGGGGTTCTGGGGGACTGCGGGGTGCTGCCACGCGGTGCCGGCGCGCGGTCGGGCGGACCTCCGGACGCGCACGGCCGACGGTGGCCGCGGCGTGACGGACGAAAGCACGGCCGAGCGAGGTGGTGGAGCGGGGGAACCCGCCGGACGGGCGGCGGTGACGCAAGTGTGGGGCTCCGCGCGCCCCTCGTCCAGCCCGTCGCCCGGGTGAGGCGTCGCCGCAGGTCAGGACGCTGATCGGTGGGGGATCGGCGTCGCCGCGCGGGTCCGTACGCTGGGTCCGTGACGAACCTGGACCCGGCCCCGCGCGAGCAGGTCTGCACCAGCGCCCCCGACGGCCCCGTGGCGACGTCGGCTGACCGCGGCGTCGAGCTCGTGGAGCCACGCGACGTGCCGCTCGGCGGACCGCGTGCGATGACCGTCCGTCGCACGCTGCCGTCACGCGCCCGCTCGCTCGTCGGGCCCTTCTGCTTCGCCGACCACTACGGCCCGGACGACGTCGCCGCGACCGGCGGCATGGACGTGCCGCCGCACCCCCACACCGGCCTGCAGACGGTCACGTGGCTGTTCGAGGGCCAGGTGCTGCACCGCGACGCGCTGGGCAGCGAGCAGACGATCGTCCCGGGCCAGCTCAACCTCATGACCGCCGGGCGCGGCGTCTGCCACTCCGAGGAGGGCACGCCCGCGCTCGCCGGCGCGTCGGGACGCCTGCACGGCGTCCAGCTGTGGACCGCCCTGCCGGACGCGCACCGCCACGGGCCCCGCGACTTCGAGCACGTCGCGCGTGTGCCGGCCGCCGAGGTCGACGGTGCACGGGTCCAGGTCTTCCTGGGGTCGCTCGCCGGCGCGACGTCGCCGGCGCGCCGGTACTCGCCGCTGGTCGCCGCGCAGGTCGACGCGCCCGCCGGCGCCACGGTGCGGCTGCCGGTCGACCCCGCGTTCGAGCACGCGCTGCTCGTCGACACCGGCGACGTCACGCTCGACGGCACGGCGGTGCCGCCGGCATGGCTGGGCTACGTGGCACCCGGCCGGGACGCCGTCACCCTGCGCACCGGCGACGCGCCCGTGCGCGCCGTGCTCATCGGCGGCACGCCGTTCGACGAGCAGGTGCTCATGTGGTGGAACTTCGTCGGCCGCACGCACGAGGAGGTCGTCGAGGCCCGGGCGCAGTGGCAGGCCGCGATCGCGGGCGACCCGGCCGGCGTCGAGCGGTTCGGCGTCGTCAGCGGGTACGGCGGCGGCGCGCTGCCGGCCCCCGAGCTCCCGCACGTGCGGCTGCGGCCGCGCGACCGCTGACCAGGGCCAGTATCTTAAACACATATCAGAACCCACGACACAAATAAGCCGAACGCCTATTGCCAGTTGTGAATGGATAAGTGGGGGGGGGGGGGGTGGGGGGG
>NZ_JBFTEP010000231.1:0-2833 GCF_047229365.1 Cellulomonas pasadenensis
TGACGTCGTTGTCGACGAGCACGGGCGCGTCGAGCAGCCGGCCGAGGAGACCCGGCACGTCGGCGTCGTCCCAGCCGTGCCGACGGCGGTCGCGGCTTCGGTCGCTGCGCCGCCCGCAGCGGGGCCGCCCCCGGGCCGCAGGCCCGCCGACAGCGCGAGGATCTGCGCGCGCAGCTGCTCCGCGTCGGGCTCACGCAGGAACGCGAGCTGCACGGCCGACCCGGTGCCGCCCGCGACCTCGAGGTTGAGCTGCGCGAGGCCCAGCAGGCGCGCCAGCAGCGGCTGCACGACGTCGACGGCCTGCAGCCGGTCGAGCCGCGCCTGGCGCTGCTGGCGGAACAGCAGGCCCTGGCGCAGGTGCACCGCCTCGTCCGTGACGGCGAACCGCGTGACGCGCCAGGCCAGTGCCGAGTACGCGAACCCGACGAGCGCGACGACCACCAGGACGCCCAGGACCGCGAGCCACGCCCGGCCCGGCCCGAGCCACTCCCCCAGGTCGCGCAGGTTGTCGGCCGCCTGGAACCCGATGGCCGCGACGAACGCGGCGAAGACCTTCCACCCGCGCAGCGCCGGCGTGACGGGGTGCATGCGGCGCCAGTCGTACGCGTCCTCCGGGGCCTGCTCCGGCACGGGGCGCAGGTCGGTGCTCACAGGCCCGCCAGCCGGGCCTCGCCGCGCGACGCCAGGCGGTCGCGCAGACGGGCCGCCTCCTGCGGGGGCAGGCCGGGGATCGTCGCGTCCGTGCCGGGCGCCGCGGTGTGCAGCTGCACGGTCGCGATGCCGAACCGGCGCTGCACCGGGCCGGCGCTCACGTCGACGTACTGCATCCGGCCGTACGGCACCACGACCAGCTGGCGGAACAGGATGCCCCGCCGGATCAGCAGGTCGTCGGCGCGCTCCGCGTACCCGAGCGCACGCACCTGGCGGCGGACCAGCAGCGCCGGCCACAGCACCAGCACGGCCGCCACGGCGGGGAACACCCACACCCAGCCGACGCCGATCAGGCCGGCGACCAGAGCGAGGACCACGACGAGACCCCCGCCCCACAGCGCGAGCATGAGCAGGCGCACCGTGGCCAGGCGCGTCGACACCGGCGTCCACGTGACGTCCGCGGGGTCGAACGGTCCGGCGGCGGGCGCGGGGACGGGCGCCGGGGTCTGGGTGGTCATGGCCACCATCCTGGCACCGGCGGGGTCCGCGCGGCTCCGTCCCGGGACGGAGCCCGGCCGCGCCCGGGCCCGCCGCGCGCCGTCAGCCGGCGGTCGGGTCGGCGTCCGGCTCGGGGCGTCGCTCGGCGTCGCCGTCCGGCGGCGGCACGCGGCAGAAGTGCTCGACGACGAGGCCGACGGCGGCGAGCACGGCGGCGCCCAGCACGGCCAGGCCCGCCGCCCCCGCCCGCCCGGGGTTGCCGGGCACGTCCGCGTCCGTGAGCAGCGACAGCGCCTGCCCGCCGTACCAGCCGACGAGCAGCGCGCCGGTGTAGCACGACGCCTTCGCGAGGACCGCCGTGCGGGCGGCACGCAGCGGGCTCAGCGACGGCCGCCTGCCCTCCTGGTACTGCCGCACCGCCCACCCGAGCGCGAGCACGACGCCGGCGATGACCAGCTCCACCGCGACGACGAGCCACGGCACCTCCGGCGGCGTGCTCGCCCCGCGGCCGACCGTCATCTGCATGAGCCACCACGTCACCGCCGTGGCGGCGGCGGCGACCAGGAGCAGCGTCCGCAGGCGGGTGGCGGTCACGGGCGGTGCGCGTCCCCGCGCGGGTCGCCCGCCCACGGCCCCGGCGCGGGCGGCGGCGGCACCGCCGGCGACGTCCCCGTCACCGGCAGGAACGGGCGCGGGCCCTCGGGCGTGGCGGACGGGTCGACCGAGCCCACCGGGTCGAACGGGCCGGACGTCGCCGCCTGCGGGTGCGCGTCCTCCACGTGCGGGCGCACCGTCTGCCCGGCGTCGGGGCCGTCCGGCTCGGGGCTGGCCGCCGGCACGGGCGCCGTCAGCCAGTCGAGCGCCATCCACCGCACGCCGTCGCGGTCGGGCGCCGTGGCCGCGAGCTGCGCCACGGGGCCGCCGCCGAGCCCCGGCAGCACCGCCTCGGGGTCGACCTGCGCCCACGGCTCGAGCACGAACGCGCGCTCGTGGGCGCGCGGGTGCGGCAGCTCGAGGTCGTCCGTGACGGCGAGCGTCGTGCCGTGCACGACGATGTCGATGTCGAGCGTGCGCGGGCCCCAGTGCTCGAGCCGCTCGCGGCCGTGCCGCTGCTCGACCGCGTGCACCGCGCGCAGCAGGTCGCGCGGCGCGAGGGTCGTGCGCGCCAGGACGACCGCGTTGAGGTAGTCCGGCTGGTCCGGGCCGCCGACCGACGCCGTCCGCGCGAGCGGGGACACCGCGACGACGTCCAGCCCGGGGACGGCGGCGAGGTCGGACACCGCCTGGCGCAGCGTCTCCTGCGCCGGCCCGAGGTTCGCACCCAGCGCGAGCACCGTCTCGACGGGCTGCGCGGGCGCCCGGTCGAGCTCGTCCGTGAGCACCTCGCCCTCGACGGCGTCGTCCTCGCGCACCGGCGCCATGACCTGCGTGCGCGGGTCGTCGAGCGGGTCTGCGCGAGGGTCGTCGAGCGGGCCGTCGAGCGGGCCGTCGAGCGGCGCGTCGAGGGGCTCGCGCAGCGGCGGCAGGAACTGCGTCCGCGCCTCCGCGACGTCGTCGTGCGCGGGGGCGCCGCCCTCGCCGGCGCCGGCGTGGTCGGGCTCGTGCCGCGCGCCGGGGAGCGGGAGCCCGGACGACGGCGACGCGACGGGCGGCGGCACCGGTGCGGGGGCGCCGGGACCGGGAC
>NZ_JBFTEP010000232.1:0-2755 GCF_047229365.1 Cellulomonas pasadenensis
GCGCCCCGGTCTGCGGGCCCGCCGGCGGGGCGTCCGTGCGCTCCGGGGCGCGCGACCCACCGGTCTGCGCGACGACGACGGGCTCGCCGAGCACGCCCCCGCCCGGCGGGCCCGCGGGCGCGGGGACGGGCGGGACCGGACCGGGCGGGACCGGACCGGGCGGCACGGGGCCGGGCCCGGTGAGCGGGCGCGCGGCGTCGGGATCCTGCCACGGCAGCGTGAGGTCGGGGGTCGTCGCGCCGGCGCCGGCGGCCATGACCGTGAGGCCGGGCGCGACGGGCGGCACGGACACGGTCGACGCGGCACGTCGGCGCGGGACCGCGACGACCACGGTGCCGGCGGCGCGGTCCGCCCACGAGCGGCGTCGCCCGGTGCGGTCGAGGGCCGCGGACGCGACGACGCCCCAGGCACCGACCACGGCGACGAGCCCGCCGAGCCCCACGACGAGGAGGCGGACGAACGACCGGCCGGCGCCGGGCGACCACGGCCGGTCGTCCTGCGCGGTGCGCAGGCGCAGCAGCGCGTTGCCCACGGTCAGCCCGGTGCGGGCCTGCCAGACCCACAGGGCCACGACGGCCTCCACGCCGACGATCGCGGTGAGCACGACCGAGCGCGTCGGCAGCCACACGGCCGCGACGACGAGCGCGAGCGCGAGCACGTCGAGCGTGAACGAGGCCAGGCGTGCGCCCACACCGGCGGCACGGCCGGCGAGGTGCTCGCCGAGGTCGCCGTCGGCGCGCCGGCGGTCACCGCGCGTCCCCGCGTCGGCGGGCTGCGCACCGGCGCTCCCCCGCGGCAGCGCGCCGCAGCTCGGGCACGGGCCGTCCGTCGGTGCGGGGGCGCCGCAGCACCAGCACGCCGTCGTCGTCCCCGTCGTCTGAGTGGTCATCCCGACACCGCCGTCCGTACGAGCTCCAGGCCACCGGCCGCGAGCAGCGCGGCCGGCATCGCGAGCACCGTCGCCATGCCCTGCAGCACGTCGCCGGTGCGGGACAGGGCGAGCGAGCGGGCGCCGCGCCCGAGGGGCACCGCGACCACGGCCGCCGCGACGCCCACGAGCGCGAGCAGCCCCGCGACCAGCGTCTCGGTGCCGGGGCCGACGGTCGCGCCCAGCGTCCGCAGCCCCACGACGGCCGCGACGACCGTCGACGCGCGCACGACCCACCGCAGCGCCGGGACGCTCTCGGTGCGCGCCAGCAGCAGCAGCCCGAGCAGGTAGCACACCACGAGGGCGACCGTGCCGCCCACCACGAGGCCGCCCGACGGGTGCACGGGCACGGCCACCGGCAGCGCGGCGGCACCCACCAGCGCCAGGGTGATCGTCGCCGTGACGCGGGCGGCCGACGCCGCGACGACGTGCGCACGGATGTCGTCGCCGTCGATCGCCCCCGGGTCGGCCGGCACCGTGCCCCGCACCGACCAGCGGTTGCGCAGGTAGCGGCCGTAGTCCATGAAGTAGCCCTCGTCGATCTGCAGCAGCGCGGCCGGCACGGCACGCAGCGCGACCGGCACGGCACCCGCGGTGAGCGCCGCGGCGGCCTGCACCGGCCAGCCGAGCAGCAGCACGAGCCCCCACAGCGCGCCGACGCCGGCCGCGACCGCCGCCACCGCGCCGAACGCGGCCCGCCACGGGCCCGCGTCGGCCAGGGCGACGCCCGCGACGCCGAGCACGCCGACGGTCGCCGCGGCGGTGAGGACGTCGAGCACGCTCGCGCCGTACCAGCCGTCCGGCACGAGCGTCACGGCGCCGGCGACGGTGAGGGCCACCGGGGTCGCGACGCGCAGCGGCGCCGGCAGGTCGTCGCTGCGGCGGGTCGCGAGCACCGCGGTGCCGAGCGCCGCCACGCCGAGCAGGGCCGCCACGAGGAGGGTCGCGCGCTCGTCGAGGAGACCGGGAGCCACGACGTCGAGCGCGAGCGTCACCGCGGCGGCGGCGAGCAGCGCCCACCACGCGGGCGTGTCCGCGCCCCGGCCGGCCACCCGCCGGGCGCGCGCGGCGCGGCGGGCGTCCTGCACCCGGACCGCAGGGTCGACCACGGTCAGCAGCACGCCGTCCTCGAGGTCGGTCACGGGCGTCGTCGGGGCCGTGGGGCGGTCCCCGACGAGCAGCGTCAGCCCGGGGTCGTCGAGGACGACGCCGGCGGCGCCGAGGGCGTCGCCGAGCGTGCCCGTCGCGGGGAGAGCGACGTCGAGCCGCCGGTCGCCGTCGAGCACGGCGAACCGGCGCGGAGGTGCGGTGGTCACGGGCGGGGCGACCGTCCTGCCGCCGCACGCAGGGGACGCGGGCGCGTCGCGCTGTCGCTGTCGCTCACGTGCACCCCTCCCTCGTCACCAGTCCCGCTGCCGCACCCTCGCGCGGGCGGAGCCCGTCGGCCGTCACCGCGTCGGACGTCACCGCGGTACGTGGACGCGCACACGGTACGCCGCGTCGCACCGCGGCTCTCCCGTCGTATCGGCAGACGGGGCCGCCCACTGGAGCACTCCGGTGGGCGGCCCGACCGTCAGCGCTCGCCCGGACCGGCCGAGAGCGGCCGCGGGGCGACGTCGTCCTCGTCCTCGAGCCGCGGGGCCAGCGGACCGCCGAGGCCCTTGCGACGGTCGCGCTTCGACGCCGCCCCGGAGCCCGCGCCGCCGCCACCGCCGGCCATCATGCCCGTCGTGCCGCCCGCGCCCGTGCCACCCGCACCGCGCGCACCCGCCGCGGCGCCGGCTCGCCGTCCGGCGCGCCGATGGCCCCGCACAAGGCGGGCCCGCC
>NZ_JBFTEP010000233.1:0-2738 GCF_047229365.1 Cellulomonas pasadenensis
CTCAAGGAACAGACGCTCATCCTCGATCAGCCTTTCGGCATCCCGCAGGAGGCTCGTTCACCATCGTAGCGGATGTTTTCTGCATTTCTGACCACCTGGGTGGTCATTCCTGCTGCTTCCGCTCGATCGCTTCCGGCCGGAACGTTATCGCATGTGTTCGCGCCACCGACGTGGTGCGAAGCCGATCTCGTCCTGCCCGGAGGCAACCTCTCTAACTTAGACGGGCCGGTCGCTGGCGGTCAACCCCCGGTCGCCGGCACTCGTCGAGCGCTGCTCCCGGTACGTGACCGCCGTGCGGTCCTGCTCCGTCCCCCGGACGGCCGCCACCACCGGCTTCTGCCGGCATGGTCTGCGTCGGGGTGCCTACCCGGGGGACCGACCACGTGTCTGGCGACTCCGTGTCCGTTCCTCCCTGCCGGGCGGCCTCGAGAAAGTTACGCAGTCGGCGGGCGCGATGCAAGCCGCTGGAGCGCGGCCTGCGTCACACCGCGTGGTCCTGCTGACCCGGTACGGCGCAGGCTCGGTACGGCGCCGGCTCAGTACAGCGCCGACGCGAGCGCCCGCCGGGCGGCTGCGACACGGGGGTCGTCCCCGCCCACGACCTCGAACAGCTCGACGAGCCGCCGGCGCACGCGTTCGCGCTCGTCACCCGCGGTGCGCCGCACGACGTCGACGAGCCGGGCGAAGGCGTCCTCGACCGCCCCGCCGAAGACGTCGAGGTCCGCGACCGCGAGCTGCGCGTCGACGTCGGCCGGGTCCGCGGCGGCGGCCTCGCGCACCGCGCGCAGGTCCGCACCGGCCGTGCGCTCGAGGAGACCCACCTGGGCGAGGCCCGCGGTGGCCATGGTGTCCCTCGGGTTCTCGCGCAGCGCCTGCTCGTACGCCGCGCGTGCCGCCGGCAGGTCGTCGCGCTCGATGGCGTCGTACGCCGCCTGGTGCAGCGGCGGCAGCGCCGGCTCGGGCGCGACCTCCGCCGGGGGCTCCTGCTCGCCCGGCGCGACGCGACCGGTGATGCCGTTGGCCTCCGCCGCCGCCAGGAGCTGGTCGAGCACCGCCCGCACCTGCTCGCGCGGGTAGGCCCCCTGGAACAGCGGCAGGGGCTGGCCGGCCAGCACCGCCACGACCGTCGGCACCGACTGGGCCTGGAACGCCGCCGCGACCTGCGGGTTCGCCTCCGCGTCGACGCGTGCCAGCAGCCACCGGCCGTCGTCGTCCTGCGCCAGCGCCGCGAGGTCCGCGACGACCTGCTGGCTGACCTCGCTCCACGGCGCCCACAGCACGACCACGACGGGGTGCTGGGTCGACGCCTGCACGACGTCGCCGAACGTCGACTCGTCGACGTCGCGCACGTACGACGTCGCGGCCGGCAGGCCGCCCGGCGCTCCGGGCGGGGGCGTCGCGGGACGGCTCAGCGCGGACAGGTCCACGGCACCTCGCACGTCCAGCCGGGGCCGCGGCTGGGGCGACTGCTGCGACATCACCATCTCCTCGGGTCGGGTCGTCGGGGACTCACGGGCACCAGTGTCGTGGACACCGGGCGCCGGTCGTGCGCGCCGCGGCCGTCGATCCGTGCGGCGCGCGTCACTGCGCCGTGGCGGCCGTGACGGTGTGCTCCGCCGCCAGGACCTGCGCCTGCGCGCCGCTGTCCGCCGGCGGGACGTACACCACCAGCACGTCGGTGAAGACGCGGCTGAGGCTCGAGGCGGTGGTCGCGCCGCCGGCGAGCGCCGCGTAGAAGGGCTCGACCGAGACGGTGCCGCCCGGCGCCGTCACGCTGACGGTCGACGTGGTCGTCATCTCGGTGACCACGAGCGCGCCGCCGTCGACGGTCGCGAGCGTGACGACGGGTGCCGCCGCGGCCGCGTACGTCTCCGCGAGCGTCGCGGCCTCGCCGAGGGTCGCGACCGTGTCGCCGCGCGCCTTCTCGATCGCGGCGCGGAAGCTGTCGGGGGCGAACGTCGCCGCGTGCGCCGACGCGTCGCCGCTCGTCAGCACGTCGGCGTAGCGGGGCCCGACCTCGGACGGCGGCACCAGCAGGCCGGCCGCGTCGGCGGGCAGCTCGGGGCTGCCCTCCTCGGGCGCCGCGGTGGCCGGCATCTGCACGCCCTGGAGCAGGCGCGCCCAGCCCCAGAGCTTGTACGGCTCGCGCGGCGACGCCTGCTGCAGCACCAGCACGCGGGGGGCCTGGAGGTCGTCGGGCTGCTCGGTGACGACGAGCTGCGTGCGGGGCCAGCCGGCCGTCTCCGGGACGACGAGGGCCTGCTCGTCGAGCGGGAGCGCCGTCGGGACGCGCGCACCGCCCGTCGCGCCGGCCCACACGTACTCGGCGGTGCGGGTGGCGAGCGCCGGGCCGACGAGCCGGGCGGGCAGGCCGGCCGGGTCGCGGGTGGTGTCCGCGGCCGTGAGCACCTCGTTCACCGACGCGAGCACGCGCTGCGCCTGGTCGACGGTCACCGCCGGGGGCGGGACCGCGCCGACCGGCTCGGGCGCGGGCTCCGGGAGCGGCGTCGCGCAGCCCGCGAGCGCCACCACCGCGGCCACGACGAGGGCGGTCGGCGTCGTGCGACGCGGCGTCGTGCGGCGGCTGCCGGTCATCGGTCCTCCTCGCGGTCGGTCGTGGCGTCGTCCCCGTCGGCGGGCAGCGGGGGCAGGCCCCACGCGCGGCGCCAGGCGTCGGCGCGCGAGCCGCCCGGTGCGTCGGGCGACGGCGGTGCGGGCGGCGCGTCGCGGAGCCACGC
>NZ_JBFTEP010000234.1:0-2733 GCF_047229365.1 Cellulomonas pasadenensis
TCGCGCGCGGCCCTCGTGCGCGCCGACGCGACCGACGCGGCCGCGGTGCGGGACGTCGTCGCCGAGCGGCTCGCGGTCGACGACCGGCCGGCCGCGGCGGACCTCGTGCTCGCGGACCCGCCGTGGGGCACGCTGCACGGCTCGCACGCCGCGAGCCCGGCGCTGCACGCCGACCTGCTGCGCGTCGCGCACGCCGTCACGGCACCGGGTGGGCGGCTCGTCGTCCTGACCCACGAGGTGAAGGTCATGGAGCGCGTCGTGCGCGAGGCGGCGGAGCTGTGGGCGCCCGTCTCGACGACGCGCGTCTTCGCGAAGGGCCACCACCCGCGCGTGCACGTGCTGCGCCGCGTCTGACGCCGGCACGTCGTCACCCGGCACCCTCCCCCGCACGTCGTCGCACGTCAGGCGCGTCGAACCGCTTACGCGTCGAAACGCTTCACGCCTACCGGGCCCGCACGCCGCGGGACGACCCTGGGCGCCGACGCGCCCTCGTCGCCGCGGGCACCGGCAGCGCCGCCGGCCCCTGCGGCTCCCCCACCGCGCGTCCCGACCCGACGGGAGACCCGCATGACCTGGAGAAGCCGCCTGCGCACCCTCGCGCTCGCCGTCCCCCTGGCCGTCGTCGCCACGACGGTCGTCGCCGCCGTGCCCGCCGCGGCGCACGGCTCGGTGACGGACCCGCCGACGCGCAACTACCGCTGCTGGGACGTCTGGGGCTCCCGCTTCCAGGACCCGGCGATGGCCACGCAGGACCCGATGTGCTGGCAGGCGTGGCAGCACGACACCAACGCGATGTGGAACTGGAACGGCCTCTACAACGAGGGCATCGGCGGCCGCCACGAGGAGCTCATCCCCGACGGGCAGCTGTGCTCCGCCGGCCGCACCGGGGACGGCCGCTACGACTCCATGGACACGCCCGGCCCCTGGGTCGCGACGACCGTGCCGACCCGGTTCACGCTGACGCTCACCGACCAGGCCAAGCACGGCGCCGACTACCTGCGCGTCTACGTGACGAAGCCCGGCTTCGACCCCACGCGCGCGGCACCGGCGTGGTCCGACATGCAGCTGCTGAAGGTCACCGGCCGGTACGCGCCCGCCGGCGAGTACCGCACCGACGTCGACCTGACCGGCCGCTCCGGGCGCGCGATCCTCTACACGATCTGGCAGGCCAGCCACTCGGACCAGCCGTACTACCTGTGCAGCGACATCAGCATCGGCGGACCGGCGCCGACGCCGACCGCCACCCCGAGGCCCACGCCGACGGTCACCCCGACCGCCACCCCGACGCCCACGGTCGTCCCGACGCCGACCGCCACGCCCACCCCGACGCCGACGGTCGTCCCGACGCCCACGCCGACCGCCGGCACGGGTGCGTGCACGGCCGCGGTCCGCGTGGTCGGCTCGTGGCCGGGCGGCTGGCAGGGCGAGCTCACGGTCACGGCCGGCGCGGCCGGCACGACGGGCTGGCGCGCCACGGTCGCGGGCGCCACGGTGACGCAGGCGTGGAGCGCGTCCGCGTCCGGCGGCACCCTGACGAACGCGTCCTGGAACGGCACGCTCGCCCCCGGCGCCACGACGACGGCAGGCTTCCTGGCCTCCGGCGCACCGGGCACCCCGACGGCCACGTGCGCCGGGGCCTGACGCGCGACCCACGGCCGTGAGACCGTCGTCGCGGGGGCATGACGTCCCCGCGACGGCGGTCTCACCGGCGGGAGGGGTGCGCGTGGCGGAGGACGAGGGTCCGGGCGGTGTCGTCGTCGTCGGGGCCGGGCCCGCGGGGCTCGTGCTCGGGCTGCTGCTCGCGCGGGCCGGCGTGCGCGTCACCGTGCTCGAGAAGCACGCCGACTTCCTGCGGGACTTCCGCGGCGACACCGTGCACCCGTCGACGCTCGGCCTGCTCGACGACCTGGGGCTCGGCGACCGTGTCGCCGCGCTGCCGCACTCGCGCGTCGTCCGGGCCGCCGTCGACACCGCCGCCGGCCCGGTCGTCGTCGCGGACCTGTCGCGCCTGCCCGTGCGGCACCCGTACATCGCGATGATCCCGCAGTGGGACCTGCTCGACCTGCTCGCGGACGCCGCCGCCGCCGAGCCCACCTTCGAGCTGCGGGTCCGGCACGAGGTGACGGACGTGGTCCGCGACGCCGCCGGACGGGTCGCCGGCGTCGCGTACCGCGGCCCGGACGGGCCCGGGCGCCTGCGCGCGGACCTCGTCGTCGCGTGCGACGGGCGGTGGTCGGCGGTGCGGCGCGCGGTCGGCCTGCCGTCGACGTCCGTCCGCGTGCCGTTCGACGTGTGGTGGGTGCGCGTCCCCACCACGCACCGCGTGGGCGAGTCGCTCGTCGGGCGGGTGCGACCCGGCCGGGTCGCCGTCCCGATCCCGCGGCAGGGCTACCTGCAGCTGGCGGTGCTCGGGCACAAGGGCACCGACGCGGTGCTGCGGGCGCGCGGCCTCGACGCCTTCCGGGCGGAGGTCGCGGCCCTCGTGCCGGAGGTCGCGGACGACGTGGACGGCATCGCGTCGATGGACGACGTCAAGCACCTCGACGTGCGCGTCGACCGGCTGCGGCGCTGGCACGCGCCCGGCGTGCTGTGCATCGGCGACGCGGCGCACGCGATGTCGCCGGTCGGCGGCGTCGGCATCAACCTGGCGGTGCAGGACGCGGTCGCGGCGGCCCGCCTGCTGGCGCCCGCACTGCGTCGCGGCGCCGTCAGCGGTCCCGCGGGCGACCGCCT
>NZ_JBFTEP010000235.1:0-2723 GCF_047229365.1 Cellulomonas pasadenensis
CGTCGGCCTCGGCGATGCTGAGCAGCTGCGGCGGGCGCACGCCGGCGGGCCCGACGACGTCCAGCTCGCCGCGTGCGCGCACGGACGCGACGGCCTCCGCGGCGGCGGGGTCGGCGAGCAGGGCGGGCAGGAGTCCGGTGAGGTCCATGGGGTCCTTCGTACGGCGGGTCGTGCACGGTCCGGCGGTGCACGACGCGGGCGCGGGGGTCCGGGGCGGCGCAGCACAGCACGAGCGCCCCGCCTCCGGGTCGGGGCGGGGTGCGTGCTCAGTCTACGAACCGGGTCCGACACGGCCCGCCGTGGGGGCGCGCGGGGTCGGTCAGCTGCCCGCGCGCTCCACCGCGGCGTCGCCGCGCGCGGCGACCTCGCCGCCCAGGACCGCGAGGGCCCGGCGCAGCTTCGTGCTCGAGGTGTGCAACGTGTACGGCACGTAGACCACGTCGACGCCGACCTCCGCGAACCGCCGCTCGAGCTCCAGCCCCTTGGGCGTGCCCTGCCAGTCCGAGCCCTTGAAGAACACGTCGAACCGCAGCGCGGCCCAGGTCTCCAGCTTGTCGGCCAGCGTCTCGGCGTACGCCTCGTCGACCACGTCGAGGTGGGAGACGATCTCGAGCCGCTCGGCGAGCGGGACGACGGGCCGGCGGCCGCGCACGCGCTCGAGCTGGTCGTCGCTCACGACGCCCGCGATGAGGTAGTCGCAGCGGGCGCGCGCCCGCCGCAGCAGGTTGAGGTGCCCCACGTGGAACAGGTCGTACGCGCCCGGCGCGTACCCGATGAGCCGTCGACCCACGCGGCACCCTCCCCTGGTCGGTGCCGGGTGCCCCTGCCCCGGCCGCTGGCGCAACGCTACGGGGACGACACCGGAGAAACCAGGGCGTTCCGGGTGAAACGGTCAGCCGCGCCCGGCTCAGTCGGCCGGGCCCGCGCCGACGGCCTGCCGCCGGGTGATCTCGTGGACCTCCTGGAAGAAGTCGTTGCCGGCGAGCACCCGCTCGGGCGTGTCGAACATCTCGATGCGCCCGTCCCGCACCACCATCACGCGGTCGCACACCGCGAGCGTGGAGAGCCGGTGCGCCACGAGGAAGACCGTGGCGCGTCCCCGCAGCCCGCGCAGCGTCTCCTGCACGAGCTCCTCGGAGCGCACGTCGAGCGCGCTCGTCGGCTCGTCGAGCACGAGGACCTCCGGCTCCGCGGCGAGCGCGCGGGCGATCGCGAGCCGCTGCCGCTGGCCGCCCGAGACGCCCTGCGCGCGCCGGCCGACCGTCGTGGCGTACCCGTCCGGCCACTGCTCGATCTCGTCGTGCACGTGCGCCCAGCGGGCCGCCCGCTCGACGTCGGCGTCGGTGAGGTCGTCGCGGTAGAAGCGGATGTTGTCGGCGACGGTGCCGTACACGAGCTGCGTCTGCTGCGGCACGTACGCGACGGCCCGCTGCCAGTGCGCGCGGTCGACCTGCCACGCGTCCTCGCCGTTCACCGTCAGCACACCCGCCGTCGGCTCCCGCAGCCGCAGCAGCAGCTGCACGAGCGACGACTTGCCCGCGCCCGACGGCCCCACGATGCCGACGACCTCGCCGCGCGCCACCTCGAAGGTGATGTCGTGCAGCACCTCGGCGTCGGCGTCGTAGCCGAACCGGACGTCGCGCATGCCGATCCGCTCGACCCTGCCCAGCGGGCGGCCGCCGTCGACCTGGCGGTGCGCGCGGTACGTCTCGATCGCGTCGGCCAGGTGGTTCATGAAGGGCAGCTTCTCGTCGATGCCGGTGACGGAGTACTGCACGCGCTGCCCGTACGACAGCGCGCGCACGAGCATGAGGACCACGGCGCCGAGCGTCGTCATCTGCCCGGCGTCCATGAGCGACACGACCGCGAGCGCGAGGACGAGCAGGAGCAGCGCGACGCTCTGGTACAGCGACGGCAGCGCCCCGACGAGGAACCGCGAGCGCAGCAGCGGGCGGCGCACGCCGTCGAGCAGCCCGTAGAACTGCTCCACGAAGCGCGGCGACGCGCCGAAGACCTGCATCTCCTCCGCGGTGGCGGCGACGCCCTGCACCCCGTTCGCGTACTCGACGTTCTCCTCGCTGAGCTCGCGCGAGTGGCGGCGCAGCCGGCGTGCGAGCGGCCGCAGCGCGAGGAACAGGCCCAGCGACGCGACGGACAGCACCGCCGCCGCCACCGGGCTCAGCGCGACGGCCGAGACCATCAGCGACAGGAACATGAGCACGTTCGTCACCACGGACGCGATCTGGATGATCGCCTGCGTCGTCTGGTTCACGTGCACGTTCATGAAGGTCTGGAACTGCCCGTCGCGCTCCGCCGCCTTGACCGACCACGTCGCGGCGACGAACGCGTCGAACAGCCGCCGTCGCAGCCCGACCATCGCCGACGCGCTGATGGCCGCGGGCAGGTACGCCAGCCAGAGCTGGAGGCCGCCGCGCACGACCGCGAGGACGAGCGCCACGACGAACGCGACGTCGAGCGGGGAGTCGAGCGTCAGCGGCCCGAGGTCCCCCTGCACCGAGTCGCTGCCCTGCGACAGCGAGAGCGCGAGGGACGCCACGAGCGCGAGCAGCGCCGCCTCGGCGACGCCGGCCACCACCGAGACGACCGCGATCGTCACGACCTGGCCGCGCGACGCCGCGAAGAACGGGGCGAGCCGCCGCCAGGCCGCCGCCGCGCGCCGGGCCGCCCCCCCGACCGGCTCAGACGGTGACGCCCTCCGGGCC
>NZ_JBFTEP010000236.1:0-2713 GCF_047229365.1 Cellulomonas pasadenensis
CCGCGCCCCGGTCCGCGGGCGGCGGCACGAGCGCCGGTGCGGCCGACGGGCGGACGGGTGCCGCGGTGCCGGGCCGGCTCGCGGTGACGGGTGCCGCGGTGCCGGCGCTGCTCGGCCTCGCCCTGCTCCTCGTCCTCGCGGGCGCGGAGCTGGTGCGGCGGCGCCGCCGGGCCTGAGCCGCGACGTCCCGAGGGCCGTCCACCCCGTCGCGGGGTGGGCGGCCCTCGCCGTGCGCGGACGCGGCCGCGGTGGACCGGCCGATGTTCCGGGCGTAATGTTCCGCGCGGAGTAGTCGCTCGACCGCTCCGACCGCGACGGGGGAGGACGTGCCGTGGCCGCAGCGGTGTCCGCCGTCGCCGTGATGGTGCTCGCGCTCCTGCACGAGCGCGCCCGGCACCCGTACGACGTGTTCCAGACCCTCGTCGAGCGCGGCGACGCGCGGCTCGTCCGCGTCACGCCCGGCGCGGTCTACCACGCGGTCGAGCGGCTCGAGCGCGACGGCCTCGTGACGGCCGCCGGCACCGAGCGCTGCGGCAACCGGCCCGAGCGCACCACCTACGCGGCCACCGACGACGGCCGAGCGGCGCTCACGCGGTACGTCACCGCGTACCTGGCCGACGAGGAGCCGACGCACGACGCGTTCGCGGTCGGGCTCGCGCAGGCGCCGCACCTTCCCGTCGACGACGTCCGCGCCGCGCTGACCGCCCGGCGCGACCGCGTCGCGGCCCGCCTCGCCACGCTGCGCGCCCGCCTCGACGAGGTGCACGCGCACGGCCTGCCGCGCAGGTACACCCTCGACGCGGAGCGCGAGGCGGTCCTGCTCGCCCACGACGTCGACTGGCTCGACGCGGTCCTCGCCGACCTCGGGTCCGACCGCCTCGACTGGCACGCACCCGTCCCGCACGACGCGCTCGCGGCCCTCGCCGAGCGACGCCGTCCCCGCGGCGCCGCGGCGCGCGGCTCCTGAGCCCGCGCCCCGCCCCGCACCCGCTCGCCCGCACCCGCACGTCACCACCCGCACACCACCGCCGCGACCCCGCGTCGCCCGCCGCGCGCCCGCCGCGCCCGCACGTCACCGGAGCTCCCCATGACCGCACCCGCTGCCGCCCCCGGCGGCGTCGACCCGCACGGGCGCAGCCCGTGGAGCGTCCTGCCGCCGCTGTGCCTCGGCTTCTTCATGATCATGGTCGACACGACCATCGTGAACATCGCCGTCCCGACCCTCCAGGCCGAGTTCGACGCGAGCCTCGTCACCGTGGGCTGGGTGAACAGCGCCTACCTGCTCACGTTCGCGGTGCTCCTGCTGGTCACGGGCCGGCTCGGCGACCGGTTCGGCCCCCGGCCCGTCTTCGTCGCCGGCCTCGTGCTGTTCACGCTCGCGTCCCTGTGGTGCGGCCTGGCCGGGTCGGTGGCCGTGCTGGTCGTCGCGCGCGCGGTCCAGGGCGTCGGCGGCGCGCTCATGACGCCGCAGACCATGGCGATGATCACGCGCGTGTTCCCGGCGCAGCAGCGCGGGGCCGCGCTCGGCGTCTGGGGCGCCGTCGCGGGCGTCGCCACGATCACCGGGCCCGTGCTCGGCGGCGTGCTCGTCGAGGGCGCCGGCTGGGAGTGGATCTTCTTCGTCAACGTGCCCGTCGGCGTCGTCGCCCTCGTGCTGTCGCTGCGCTCCCTGCCGACCCTGCCGACGCACGCGCGCTCGTTCGACGGCGTCGGCGTGCTGCTGTCCGTCGTCGGGCTGACCCTGCTGGTGTTCGGCCTGCAGGAGGGCGAGGCGTACGACTGGGGCACGATCGTCGGGCCCGTCAGCGTGTGGTCCGTCGTGGGTGCCGGCGTGCTCGTGACGGCCGCGTTCCTGCTCTGGCAGCGCCGCCAGGGCGACGCCGCGCTGCTGCCGCTGCGCCTGTTCTCCAGCCGGACGTTCTCGCTCGCGAACGTCGCGGGCGCCGCCGTCTCGTTCGCGATGACGGGGATCTTCTTCCCGTTCACGCTGTACCTCCAGCAGGTGCTCGGCCTGTCGCCGCTGCACGCGGCGCTCGTCGGCCTGCCCGGGTCGCTGCTGTCGGGCGTCGTCGCGCCGGTCGCCGGCCGCCTGTCGGACCGCGTGGCGGGCAGGTGGGTCGTCGCGACGGGCTTCGCCGTGCTCGGCGCGTCCATCGCGGTGCTGGCGTCGCAGGTGCGCCCCGACGCGCCCGTGTGGCACCTCGTGCTGCCGATGATCGGCTTCGGCATCGGGACCGGCTGCATCTTCTCGCCGCTCGCGAACCTCGCGACCGCGGGCCTGGACCAGCGCACGGCCGGCGCCGGTGCCGGCGCGTTCAACACGACGCGGCAGGTCGGCGGCGTCATCGGCTCCGCCGTCGTCGTCGCGGTGCTGACGTCGCGGCTCGCCGTGACCATGCCGGCCGCCGCGCGGGACGCGGCCGCGGGCCTGCCGCCCGAGGTGCGCGGGCCGTTCGTCGACGGCTTCCGCGAGGCGGCGTCCGCGGGGCTCGGCGCCGCCGGGGGAGGGGCGGACCTGCCCGCCGGGGTGCCCGCCGACGTGGCCGAGCAGGTGCGCGCCGCCGCCGCGACGGCCGTCGAGCAGGGGTTCGCGACCGCCGCGTCGCAGACGCTGCTCGTCACGGTCGCCGTGCTGGTGCTCGGGCTGGCCGCCGCCGTCGCGATGCGGGCCCCGGCCCGGCCCGGCGCGGACGCGCCGGCCACGCCCGTCGGC
>NZ_JBFTEP010000237.1:0-2609 GCF_047229365.1 Cellulomonas pasadenensis
CCCCACCGGGCGCCGCGGTCGCCGGCGCGGCGTCCGCGGTGCGCGCCGCGTCGAACGGGTTCAGGGCGCGCAGCGGGCGCCCGGCGTGGTCGGTCACGGGGCCGGTGCCGGCGACGTGCTCGGTCATGGCTGCTCCTGGGGGACGAGGAGGTCCTGCGGGACGGGGTCCGCGGCGCCCCGCCGGGGGAGCGGGGCGCCGCGGGAGGAGGTCAGCCGTCGACGCGCGACGGGTCGGCGTCCTGCGCGTACGTCGGCTCGAAGAGCTCCTCGAGCGCCGCGTCGATGAGGTCCTGGCTCGCGACGTCGCCGGACTCGACGAAGATCGGCCCGACGACCTCGAGCACCTCGCGCTGGGCGTCGCCCGGCACCGGGTCGACGTCGAGGTTGGTGCGCTCGACGATCACCGTCTGCGCGACGGCCGGGTCGATGCCGGCGACCTCGGCCAGCGTCGCGGCGAGCTCCTCGGGGTTCTCCTGCGCCCACGCGCGCGCCTTCTCGTACGCGTCGACGACGACCTGCGCGACGTCGGGGCTCGCCTCGAGGAACTCCTCGGTGGCGTTGAGGAAGCCGTAGGAGTTGAAGTCGATGTTGCGGTAGACGAGCTGCGTGCCGGACTCGGCCTCGCTCGCGGCCATGATCGGGTCGAGCCCCGACCACGCGTCGACCGAGCCCTGCTCGAGCGCCGTGCGGCCGTCCGCGTGCTGCAGGTTCTGCACCTCGACCTGGTCGAGCGGCACGCCCGCCTCGTCCAGCGACTGCAGCAGGAAGAAGTACGGGTCGGTGCCCTTCGTCGCGGCGACCGACTTCCCGGCGAGGTCCGCGACGGAGGTGATGGGCGAGCCCGCGGGGACGACGATCGCCGCCCACTCCGGCTGCGAGTAGATGTCGATCGTGCGGATCGGCGAGCCGTTCGAGCGCGCGAGCAGCGCCGCCGAGCCGGCCGTCGAGCCGACGTCGATCGCGCCGGCGCGCAGCGCCTCGTTCGCCTTGTTCGAGCCGGCCGACTGCACCCAGGTGACCGTGACGTCGTCGCCGAGGGTCTCCTCGAGCCAGCCCTGCTCCTTGATGACCAGGCTGAGCGGGTTGTACGTCGCGAAGTCGATGTCGAGGGTGTCGGTGCTCCAGCCGGCGTCGTCGGTGGACGCGCCGGTCGGGTCGGCGGCCGCGGGTGCGGAGCCCTCGCCGGGCACGCAGCCGGCCAGCGCCAGTGCGGTTGCGAGGGCCAGCGCGGTGGCGGGGACGGAGGTGCGCAGGGTCATCGGTGGTCCTTCGTGCGGGCGGCCGGCGGCCGCGGGGGGAGGGGGGAGGGGTGGGTCAGATCGAGTGGTGCGCGTCCGGGTCGCCCGGGCGCACGTGGTGGGTCGCGACGCCCAGGCCCTCGAGCAGCTCGGCGCGCAGCTCGGCGAGCCGGTGGTCCGCGCGGTCGCGGGGGCGCGCGCCCGGCACGTCGATGACGCGCGCGACGCTCGGTGCGTCGTCGGGCGCCGCGACGAGCGAGCGCAGCAGCAGGACGCGGTCGGCGAGGTACAGCGCCTCCTCGACGTCGTGCGTGACGAGGACGACGGTCGCCGGCTCGGCGGCGTGCACGTCGAGCAGCAGGTCCTGCATGCGCAGGCGGGTCAGCGCGTCGAGGGCGCCGAACGGCTCGTCGAGCAGCAGCACGCCGGGGTTGCGGGCCAGCGCCCGGGCGAGCGACGCGCGCTGCGCCATGCCGCCCGAGACCTGGCGCGGCCGCAGCCCGGCGGACTCCTCGAGCCCGACGAGCTGCAGCAGCTCCGCGACGCGTGCCCGGCCGGCGTCCTTCGGCGTGCCGCGCGGCAGGCCGAGCGCCACGTTCTGCGCGAGCGTGCGCCAGGGCAGCAGGCGCGGCTCCTGGAAGGCGACGGCGGTGCGCCGGTCGATGCCCGTGACGGGCGTGCCGTCGAGCAGCACGCGGCCGCTGTCGGGCGTGTCGAGGCCGCTGACCTGGCGCAGCAGCGTCGACTTGCCGCACCCGGACGGCCCGACGAGCGCGACGATCTCGCCCGCGCGCAGCTCGAGGTCGACGTCGCGCAGCACCGGGCGGTCGCCGGCGGGCGTCGCGAACGTGCGGCGCACGCCGTCGAGCACGACGCCGTGCGCGGGTCGGTCGGCGCGGTCCGCGCGGACCGGTGTGGTGAGGGCCATGGGGGACGTCCCGGGTGGTCGGGCGCGGGCGTCCGGCGGGCCGGGCGCCCACGGAGGGCGGGCACCGGCGTGACCCGCGGGGGAGCGGGTCGGCGTGGCTGCGGTCAGCAGGCGCCGGTGCGGGGCGTGCGGCAGCACGACCGACAGCACCGACACAGGACGGGGGCGGGAGCGGCGGGCATGCGCACGGCGGTCATCACGTCCTCCTCGTCCTCGGTGGTCGTCTCGTTCCGTGAGACGGGGTGACCACGTCTCGGACGCACTCTAGCCAGGTGTCCAGGACGGCGGCAACGCGGGTCCGTCGAGCGGGCGCATCCGGGCGTGCGCCGGCCGTGCGCGGGCGCGCGGACGGGGCGGACGGCGTGTGCCGTCCGCCCCGTGCGGTCGCGCCCCGGATGCCCCGGACGCCCCGGAGGCGCCCGGGGCCGCGCTCAGGCCTGCGG
>NZ_JBFTEP010000238.1:0-2607 GCF_047229365.1 Cellulomonas pasadenensis
GTGCCCTGGCTCGCGCGGCCACGTCGCGCGCGCACGCGGCCGGCCGCGAGTCGCAGCGCCGCGGCCAGCGAGCCGAACCCCGCGGCGATGACGAGCGCGTCGTTGTTCACGATGGCGAACTGGTGCGCCACCATCGGCTGCAGCGTCACGGCGAGCGCCAGCAGGACCGCCGGCGTCGGCAGGCCCGGCAGCAGCCGGCGCGCCACGAGCACGGAGGCCCAGGCGGCGAGGGCGCCCAGCGCCACGCTGACCAGGCGCATCCCGAGCAGCTTGTCGTCGAACGTGCCGGGCGTCAGCGCGTACGCGACGGCCGACGGCACGTAGTACGCGGGTGGGTACCCCGCCGCGGCCGTGGTGCCGTTGGCGCGCGGCGACGCAGCCGCGAGGTCGCGGACGAGCTCCTCCTTGGCCTCGACGGAGTGGTCGGGGCGGTCGGAGGGCGGCGTCAGGCCGGTGCCCTGGTACTCGTGCAGCACCTGCAGCTGCGGGCTCAGCGCGTCCGGCAGCTCGTCGTACGGCTGACCCCGGACGGGGATGCGGCGCTCCTCGGCGAGGAACTGCCCGTACGCGACGTGCGCGCCCTCGTCCATGCCCTCGAGCGGCGGCAGGAGACCGGCCCACAGCAGGCCGCGCAGCAGCGCGACGACCACGACGCACCAGGTGGCGACGCGGATCGACCGGAAGGAGCTGTGCACCGCGAGGACGAGGGCGACCGCGAGCAGCAGCGCCCACGCGACCATGGCGGGCGGCTGCACCCACCACGCGTGCCCGACGGACGCGCGCTCGAAGGCCGTGAGCACCTGCTGCGGCACGGGCGGGGCGGCGTACTCGGCCACGACGAGCGCGGTGAGGTCGGACACGACGCCGTCGACGACCGCCGGCTCCGCGTCGGACCGCGGCTCGCCGAGCCACACCGCGGCGGCCTGCTGCCACGCGCCCGGCGCCGACGTGACGCGCACGGTGTACGTGCGCCCCGCGCTGTCGGCGAGCGGGTCGAACGACAGCGCGCGCGTCGTCGTCACGCTGTCGACGAGGTCGGCGCACGCGGTGCGCTGCGTGGCGACGACGTCGCCGGCGGGGTCCTCGAGGCTCACGTCGACGGCGCAGTCGGTGGCGCCGAGGAACGTCGTGAAGCTGACGCCCACCGCGGCGAGGCCGTCCTGGTCGGCCGTGACCTCCTGCACGACCTCGTGCCCCGGCTCGAGGAGCACGGACGGCGTGGAGACGCCCACCGTCTGGGTGCGCTCGCCCTGCACCAGCCCGGCGGGACGGGTCCACCACACGAGCACGGTGAGCAGGACGAGCAGCACGGCGCCGGCGGTGGCCCACGTCCGGCCGCTGCGCAGCGGCGAAGGTCGGTCGGCGCGGCCGTCGGCGGGGTCGTCGGCGCCGGGCGCTCGCTCGGTCCGGTGGGCCTCGCCCGGCGACATGGTCGGTCCTCGCGGTCGACGACAGGGGCTCCGCGCGGCGGCACCGACGAGCAGCGTCGGCGGCCGCGCGCCGCCCGATGCTACCGGCACGGGCGGGCGCGGCCCCGACCCGTACGCTGTCGCGCGTGACCGAGGGCAGGACGGACGGACGGAGGCAGCCGGTGCGGTGGTGGGTCGTGGGAGCGGCGGGCATGCTCGGGCAGGACCTGGTGGACGTGCTGCGCGCACGCGGTGACGAGGCGCGCGCGCTCGACCGGGACACGGTCGACATCACCGACCCGGCCGCGGTCGCGGCGCTGGCCGGCGATGTCGACGTGGTCGTCAACTGCGCGGCCTGGACGGCGGTCGACGACGCCGAGACGCGCGAGGCCGATGCCTTCCGCGTGAACGCGGTCGGCCCCGCGAACCTCGCGACGCTGGCGACCGCACGCGGTGCACGGCTGGTGCAGATCAGCACGGACTACGTGTTCGCGGGCGACGCGGACGAGCCGTACGCGGCGGACGCGCCCGTCGACCCGCGCTCGGCCTACGGCCGCACGAAGGCTGCGGGCGAGTGGGCGGTCCGCGCGACCGGCCCCGACCACCTCGTCGTGCGGACCGCGTGGCTGTACGGGGCGCGGGGCGCGTGCTTCCCGAAGACGATGGCGCGCCTGGTGCGCGAGCGCGGCGGCGTGAGCGTCGTCGACGACCAGGTCGGCCAGCCGACGTGGACCCGGGACGTGGCGGACCTCGTCGTGCGGCTCGTCGACGCCGACGCGCCCGGCGGGACGTACCACGCGACGTCGCAGGGGCAGACGTCGTGGCGCGGGTTCGCGCAGGCGGTCGTCGCGGCGGACGGCGGCGACCCGGAGGTCGTCGCGCCGACCACGTCGGAGGCGTTCGTGCGTCCGGCGCCCCGCCCGGCGTACTCGGTGCTGTCGCACGACACGGTCCGGGCGGCCGGCGTCGAGCCGATCGGCCCGTGGGAGGAGCGGTGGGCGCTCGCGGCGCCCTCGGTGCTCGCCTGACGCGCGCACGCGCACGACGACGGAGGCCCGTCCCCGGAGGGACGGGCCTTCGTCGTCGCACCGGGACGGTGCGGCCGTGCGCTCGGGCGGCCGGCGCGGTCAGGCCGTGGGGGCGCCGTCCGTCGGCTCGGCGACCGGCTCCGCGACCGGCTCGACGCGCGGTGCGGCGG
>NZ_JBFTEP010000239.1:0-2570 GCF_047229365.1 Cellulomonas pasadenensis
CGAGGGCGGTGCGCTGCCCGACGGCAGCGCCCCCGCGGCCCCGGCGCCCGCGCCGGTGCAGGAGCAGCGGCCCGCCCCGGCGTGGTCGCCCTCCGAGCGGTCCGTCCGCCCGGCGGTCGGTCAGCCGGTGTCCACCGTGCCGCAGCCGTCCGTCCCGCCGTCCGTCGCCCCGCGCGTCGGCACCCTGGACGACGAGGTGGCGGCCATGCTGGCCCTGCGCTCCGACATCCAGGAGCAGGCGCTGTCGGAGCTCAGCCAGCTCTCGGCCTACCGGCCGAGCGCGGTGGGTGCCGGCGCGGAGCGTCTGACGAAGCGTGTGCCGACCGCCGTCCCCGCGGCGCCGGCACCGACCGAGGAGCGACCCGTGCAGCGTGACGCCGATCAGCTGCGGTCGCGACTCTCCAGCTTCCAGTCCGGCACCTCGCGCGGGCGGCGTGCCGCCGGCGGACCGGACGGTGACGCATGATCCACCTCACGACTCCCGGCGACGCCCGCGTCGCCGAGACGCCCCAGCCCGCAGTCGGCCCTGACTGCACCATGAAGGAGGAAGTGTGACCGCGCTCAGCACCGAGGCAGCCAACTTCGGCTGGCTCCTGGACAACTTCGTCCGGACCGTGCCCGGCACTCGCCACACGCTCGTGGTGTCGGCCGACGGTCTGCTCATGGCGATGTCCGAGCAGCTCGACCGCACCAGCGGCGACCAGCTCGCGGCCATCGTCTCCGGGATGTCGAGCCTCACCCGAGGCGCGTCCCGCCAGCTCCGTGCGGGGGAGGTGCGCCAGGCGATCATCGAGATGGACCACCTGTTCCTCTTCCTCATGAGCGTCTCGAACGGCTCCGTCCTCGCCGTGGTCGCGGAGTCGACGTGCGACGTCGGGCTCATCGGCTACGAGATGGCGATGCTCGTCTCGCGGACCGAGGCGACGCTGACCCCGCAGCTCATCTCCGAGATGCGTGGACAGCTCCCCGTCGACGGCGCGACCCGGGCCCCGGTCGCCTGAGGCGTCGACGATGAGCGAACACGTCGAGTACGAGGCCAGGACGGTCCGGCCGTACGCCGTGACCGGCGGTCGCGTGCGCTCGGCTCGCTCCGACCTGCCTCTCGAGGCCCTGGTCGAGGTCATGCCGGGCGCCGTGGCGAGCACGGGCCTGACACCTGAGAAGCGCGCGATCATCCAGCACGCGTCGGCCGGGTACATCTCGGTCGCCGAGCTGTCGGCGCTCCTCCACCTGCCGCTCGGTGTGGTCCGGATCCTCGTGTCCGACCTCACCGACGCCAACTACGTGCGCGTGCACACCTCTCAGCCGGTCGAGGTCAACACCGGTGAGTCCCCCGCCCTGTCCCTGAGCGTGCTGGAGAGTGTTCTCAATGGCATTTCCGCCCTCTGACGCCGCCGTCGCCGCTCCGGCGGGGACCGCGGGCGCCATTGCCCCCACCGTCGTCAAGATCGTCGTCGCCGGCGGGTTCGCCGTCGGCAAGACGACCTTCATCGGGTCCATCTCCGACATCGAGCCCCTCAACACCGAGGCCGCGATGACGGAGCACTCCGTCGGCGTCGACGACGCCGGTGGCGTGAGCGACCGCAAGACGACCACCACCGTCGCCATGGACTTCGGCCGCATCGCGCTGCCGGGCCAGCTGTGGCTCTACCTGTTCGGCACGCCGGGCCAGGACCGCTTCCTCTTCATGTGGGACGACCTGGTGCGCGGGGCGATCGGTGCGGTCGTGCTCGTCGACACGGACCGTCTCGACCAGTGCTTCCCGGCCGTCGACTACTTCGAGAGCCGCGGCATCCCCTTCGTCGTCGGCGTGAACTGCTTCGACGGCATCGCGAAGCACCAGCTCGAGGACGTCCGCGAGGCCCTCGCGATCCCCGCCCACGTGCCGGTGCTCTACACCGACGCGCGGTCGCGCGCCGCGACCAAGCAGGCGCTCATCGCGCTCGTGCAGCTCGCCATGGAGCGTCTGCGCTCCCGCTGACGTCTGCCCCGTACGACGACGGCCGGTCCCCGAGGGGGCCGGCCGTCGTCGTGCCGGGTGGTGCGTCCGTCGTCGCCCGAGCCCGGCACGGTGCGGGCGGCACCACCGTGTCGAAGTCGTGACCCGGACGGACCCCGCCGCGGCCGGTCGCCCCGGTAACGTGCGGCGACCGCAGGGATCCCCGCGGTCGTCGTCCGACGGACCCGACGCCGGGGCCCCGTCCTCCCCTCGAGAAGGTCACGTGAACCGCGCTCCTTCCTCCGGGCACCGCCGCGCCCGGACGACCCGCTCCCTCGGCGCCTCCGCTGCGGCCCTGCTCGTCGCGGCCCTCGTGCTGCCGACCGGTGCCGCCGTCGCCGCGGACGCCCCGGCCGAGCCGGCAGTGCCGGCCGCCGTCGCCGCCCCGACGCCCACGGGTGACGTCCCGTCCGCCGACGTCCCGTCCGCCGACCTCCCGTCCGCCGACGTCCCGTCCGCACCCGATACCGCCGCGCCGGCGTCGACGGACGGCGTGGCCGACGCGTCGCCCACGCCGCGGGCTCTTATACACATCTCCGAGCCCACGAGACTCTTACGCCGATCGGGGAAG
>NZ_JBFTEP010000240.1:0-2531 GCF_047229365.1 Cellulomonas pasadenensis
GGCGGCCTGGTCGGCCACGCGGCGCGCCAGCCCGCCCCAGGCCTCGGCGTCGTCCGGCGCCGTCAGGTCGGCGGGCGTCCCGGGCAGGCCGGCGAGCAGCGGCACCGGCACGTCCGCCGGCACGAGCGCGACCCGCCCGTAGGCGGTCAGCGAGTGGTGCGAGACGCCGAGGTGCCGCTCACGGGCGTCCGCGCCCGAGACGCGCAGCGACGCGACCGGCCGGCCGCCGAGCACGCCGGCCGCGTTGACCGCCTCGCCCGCCGCCACGCCCGAGAAGCCCCACCGCGTGCCGGTGCCGAGGTTGCCCGGGCCCTGTGCCACGACGGCGAGGTCGGCACCGACGACGTGCCGCGCCGCGAGCAGGCCCGTGTGCACGGTGACGGCCTCGAGGTCGCCGCCGAAGGCCTGGCCCGTGGTGATGCAGGCGTCGACCCAGCCGGCGTCGCGCAGACCGGCCACGGCGCGCGAGAACCACGCCGGCAGCGCCCCGCCGTCGGTCATGACGTACGCCACGCGCACCGCCCGGCCGCGGTCCGCCGCGGCGGCCCGTGCACCCGCCAGCACCGCGGGCAGCGCCGAGTGCAGGTCCGCGACGACGACCGGCATGCCCGCGAGGTCGTCGGCGTCCCGGAGCGTGCCGTGGTGCGGCGACTCCTGGTCGTCGACGCCGAGCACCATGGCCTGCAGCGGCGTGTAGCGGGCCTTGACGAGGTGCCCGGGGCCGTCGGGGGCGTCCGCGGGCAGGGCGTCCGTGCGGGCGACGACGAGCGCGTAGCCGCCCGTGCCCAGGCCGCGGACGAGCGCCGTCACGTTGAGCAGGACGCGCGCGCCGGGCTCCAGCTCGCCCACGAGCGCCGGGTAGGCCAGCGCGCGGACCGTCCGGTCCTCGCCGTCCAGGGCGACGCGCGCCTCGCGCGCACCGTCCCACCCGGTCCCGCACTCCACCACGACCCCGGCCCGCCATGCGATCACGCGGCCACGGTACCGGGCGGGCGCCGGACGCCGGCCGCGCGGGCACCTCGCGCGGCGGGCGTGGCACGACGTCGGCCGGGACGGGTCCGCCGTGCCCGCGCGCAGGCCCGCGACCCGGCCCCGCGCCGACTACGGTGGTCCCGATGCCCCCCGCGATCCCGCCCGCCGAGCGCCTGCTCAACCTCGTCATCGCCCTGGTCAACACGCCGGGCCGGATGACGAAGGAGCAGGTGCGCTCGTCCGTCGCCGGGTACCAGGACGCGGCGTCGACCGAGGCGTTCGAGCGGATGTTCGAGCGCGACAAGGACACGCTGCGCGAGCTCGGCATCCCGGTGCTGACGGTGACGCACGCGGGCCACGGGGACGACGTGGGGTACCGCATCGACACCGAGCGGTGGTCGTTGCCGCCGGTCGAGCTCACCGCCGCCGAGCTGGGCGTCCTCGCGCTCGCCGCGCAGCTGTGGCAGGACCAGTCGCTGCGCGCCGACAGCTCGCGCGCGCTGACGAAGCTGCGCGCGGTCGGGCACGCGCCCGAGGCGGGCGACCTCGTCGCCGGGCTCGCGCCGCGCGTGCGGGCGGGCGGCGACGCCTTCGCGCCCCTCGTCGACGCGGTCCAGGCGCGCCAGGCGGTGCGCTTCACGTACCACGCCGCGACGACGGGCGAGGTGCGCGTACGGCACGTCGAGCCGTGGAAGCTCCTGGCCCGGCGGGGCGGCTGGGTGCTGCTCGCGCGCGACCGGGACCGCGGTGCGAGCCGCTCGTTCCGGCTGAGCCGGATCCGTGGGGCCGTCCGCGCGGTGGGCGAGCCCGGCGCGTTCGACCCGCCCACGCCCGAGGAGCTGGCCGAGGCCTCGCGCGTGTGGGCCGGTGACGGGCCGGAGCGGACCGCCCTGGTCGCCGTCACGCCCGACCGCGCCGGCGCGCTGCGCGCGCGGGGAGCGCCCGTGCCCGCCGACGCCCCCCTGCCCCCGGGTGCCGACGCGGTGCTGGCCGCGCGCGACCTCGTGGCCGTGCCGTTCCGGCTCGCGTGGGAGCTCGCCGAGGAGCTCGTCGGCTACGCCGACGCGGTCGTCGTGCTCGAGCCGTCCGACGTGCGCGACGAGGTGGTGCGCCTGCTGCGCGTCGCGGCCGAGCTGGACCGTCTGCCCGCGCGCGACGACCCCGCCGCGACCACCACCCCGTCCACCGCGTCGCCCACCCACCCGGCCACGACGGAGGTGCGCGGTGCCTGAGCGCGCGAGCGACCGCCTGGTGCGGATGCTGGGCATGATCGCGTACCTGCAGCGGCACGAGGACGTGCGCGTCGAGGACGTCGCCGCGCAGTTCGGCGTGACGCCGGAGCAGGTGATGGCCGACGTCGACACGTTGTGGGTGACGGGCACGCCCGGCTACCTCCCCGACGACCTCATCGACTTCGACGCGGCGTCGTACGAGCAGGGCGTCGTGCGGCTCACCGAGGGGCGCGGCGTCACCCGCCCGCTGCGCCTGGGGCCGCGCGAGGCCGTCGCGCTCGTCGCCGCGCTGCGCGCCCTCGCGGCGCTGCGGCCGGCCCTCGACGC
>NZ_JBFTEP010000241.1:0-2458 GCF_047229365.1 Cellulomonas pasadenensis
GCCCGGGTCGGCGTGGCCGCGCGTCCGCGGCGGCGTCCGGTGCCGCGGCTCACGCGGACCTCCGGCGGCTCGACGCGCGCGCCCACGTCCACGCGTCCGCGGCCAGCAGCAGCGCGGCGAGCAGCGCCAACGGCCACACGACGTCGCGCGTGCCGCGCACGTCGGTGCGCCCGTCGGCCGCGATCGTGGCCAGGTCGACGTCGGCGACGAGGTCCGCGGTCGGCGTCGGCGCCGTGCGGTGCACGTACCGGACGCCGAGCTGGTCGGCGACCTCCCGCAGCGCCCCCTCGTCGACGCGGGACACGGCGTCCCCGCCCGCCGGGTCGGTGATGTACGGCGGGTCCGGGTCGACCGTGCCGTCGTAGCTGCGCATGCGCCCGCCCTCCGCGGTGCCGTAGCCGAGCACGGCGCCGCCGTCGACGAGCGGCGCGAGCCCGGCGAACGACTCGGGTGCGCCGTCGCCCGTCTGCTCGCCGTCCGACAGGTAGAAGACCAGGCGCACCATGCCGGGGTCGCGGCGCGCCGCGTCCTCCAGCGAGCGCCGCAGCACGGCGAGCGGCCGGTCGCGCAGCGTGCCCGCGGACGACGCGGTGACCTCCTGGGTGACGGTCTGCGCCCACGCGCGCACGGCGTTCACGTCGTCCGTCAGCGGCAGCTGCGTGCCGGCCTCGTCGGCGAACCCGATGACGGCGAACGACCCGCCGGACAGGTCGGTCGCCAGCGACACGACGTCGTGCCGGACGCCGTCGAGGCGGCGGACCGCCGGCTCGGGCGGCAGCCCGGGCTGCCGCGCGGCGGGGCCGCCCGGCCCCCAGTCCTCCGCGGCCATGGAGCCCGTGCGGTCGACGACGAAGAACACCTGCACGCCGGTGCGCGCGCCACCCGGCTGCGTCGTCGCCACCGCCGGCGTCAGCCCGACGACCGCGACGACGGCCACGAGCAGCGCCCGCCGCCACCACGTCCACGGCCCGGCACGCAGGGCGCCGTCGCGGACCACCCGCACCCGTCGACCGTCGCGGACCACCCGCGCACCGACCGCCTGCGCGACGCACAGCGCCAGCAGCGGCAGGGCCGTGACCAGCACGACCCCGACCGGCACGACCGTCCGCCACGTCATGCGCGCACCCGCCAGGCCAGCACGACGGCCAGCAGGCCGGCGACGTACAGCAGGACGACCCAGCCGTCGGAGTCGTCGACGACGACCCGCTCGGGGTCGGCGTCCATCGCGACGAGGTCCGCCGCCTGCACCTGCGCGAGGATGGCCGGCACCGCGCCGGCGTCCGACGCCTGCGCGAACACGCCGCCGGTCGCCTCCAGCGCGAGCCGCATCCGGGCACGCGCGCCGTCGGCGTCGGCGATCCAGTCCTCGCGGTCGGGGTACAGGCCGTGCACGACGGCCCCGCGCCCGCCCGCCAGGTCCGTCGCCTCCTCGAGCGTATAGACGGGGTCGCCCCACGCCTCGTTGTCGGTCGCGAGCACCACGGACCGCGACCGGTCCGTGTCGAACTGGTCGAACAGCAGCGCGCACGTGGCCAGGCCGTCGCCGATGAGCGACGCCTGCCCCTCGAGTCCCTCGGTCCCGCGGAAGAGGTCCTCGGCGCCCTCGACGGCGTCGCCCTCGAGCACCGCGCGCGCCGTGCGCAGCTGCTCGCGCACGAGGTCGTAGTCGTCGGTGAGCGGGAACACGGTCCGCGACGTGGAGTTGAACAGCGACAGCGCGACCCGCTCGCCCTCGAACTCGTCCACGAGCCGCGCGAACGTCGCGACGACGGCGGCGTCGTAGTCGATCATCGAGCCCGACACGTCGAGGCACAGGACGATGTCGCGGTTCGCGAGCTCGTGCGTGCGCTCCTCGGCGACGACCGGGCGGGCGACGAGCACGGCGGCGGCGAGCGCCGCGGTGCCGAGGGCCAGCACGAGCGCCGCGCGCAGCGCGTGGTAGCGCACGCGCCACCACCGCATCGCGGGGACGTGCCGCAGCTCGGCGGTGTTCGCCACCCAGGTCGTCGCCGCGCCGCCGCGCCGCCACAGCAGGCCCGCGACCAGGGCGACGACGGCGAGCGCGACGAGCGCCGGCACGGCCCACGCCGTCGTCAGGCCGGCCGGCACGGGCGCCGCCGTCACCACGAGCCCACCACCCGGCGCGCCTCGTCCAGCGACGTGCGCACCGAGACGCGGCTGCGCGGGCCGAACGCCGGCGTGGAGTACCGCTCCAGCAGGACCGCGAGCCGGCGCACGCGTCGGTCCTGCCGCGCCAGGCCCGCGGTGAGCGCTGCCGTGCGCACGCCCGTGCGCGCCGCGGCGAACTCGCGCACGACGAACTGGAGCTCGAGGTGCGCGCCGCGGTCGTCGAGCTCGCCCGCGCGGTGCCGCTCCTCCACGGCGCGGATCCGGTCGCGCGCGACCTGCCGCGCGGCGGCGTAGGGGTCCGGCGCGCCCGGCGCGCGCTCCGCCGGGG
>NZ_JBFTEP010000242.1:0-2436 GCF_047229365.1 Cellulomonas pasadenensis
GCGCCGGCGCCCAGCCGGCGGACGTCAGCACGTCGCGGGCCGTCTCCCCCAGCGGCACGCCCGGGTCGGCCGCGCGGGCGCCGCCGCGCAGCAGGACGAGCGCGTCACGGACGTCGCGACGGGAGAAGAAGCGTTCGCCGCCGCGCACCTGGTAGCCGACGCCCGCGGCCGCGAGCGCCTGCTCGAAGGCCTCCGCCTGCACGTTGGTCCGGTACAGCACGGCGATCTCGCTGGCCGGCACGCCCGACGCGACGAGCCGCGCCGCGCGGGCGGCGACGCCGGCGGCCTCCGCCTCGTCGTCGTCGTACGCCGTGAATCGCACGGGGGGTCCGTCGGGCAGCTGCGCCACCAGGTGCAGAGGAGCGGGGTCGCCGGGCCGCCGGGTGGCCGTCAGCACGCGGTTGGCGAGCCCCACCACCTGCGGCGTCGAGCGGTAGTCGCGCACGAGCCGCACCACCGTCGCCCGCGGGTGCCGGCGCGTGAACGTCATGAGGTGGTGCGGGCTGGCCCCGGCGAACGAGTAGATCGTCTGGCTGGGGTCCCCCACGACGCAGAGGTCGTGCCGGCCGCCGAGCCACTGGTCGAGCAGGTGCTGCTGCAGCGGGCTGACGTCCTGGTACTCGTCCACGACGAGGTGGCGGTACTGCGCCCGCACCTCGTCGGCGACCTCGCCGCGCTGCGCCAGCATCGCGGCGAGCAGCAGGAGCACGTCCTCGAAGTCGATCACCCCGCGCTCGGCCTTCACGTCCTCGTACGCGGTGAGCATGCGCGCGACGGCCTGCGGCTCCTGGCCCGCGGGCGTCGGGCGACGCACCGCCTCGGCCGCGCGCTGGTAGTCCTCGGCGGTGACGAGCGAGACCTTGGCCCACTCGATCTCCGACGACAGGTCGCGCACCGAGACCCGGTCGACCGAGACGCCCACCCGGCGTCCCGCCTCCGCCACGATCGGCGCCTTCTGCTCGAGCAGGCGCGGCGGCGCGCCGCCCACGACCCGCGGCCAGAAGTGCCCCAGCTGGCGCAGCGCCGCGGCGTGGAACGTGCGCGCCTGCACGCCCCCCGCACCGAGGTCGCGCAGCCGCACGCGCATCTCCCCCGCGGCACGGGCGGTGAAGGTCACCGCCAGCACGGACGCCGGCCGGTAGACCCCCGTGCGCACGCCGTACGCGATGCGGTGCGTGATCGCCCGCGTCTTGCCGGTCCCCGCACCGGCGAGCACGCAGACGGGCCCCGTGAGGGCGGTCGCGACCGCGCGCTGCTCGGGGTCCAGCGCGTCGAGGAGGGCGTCGGCGGACATCGCTCCCAGTGTCGCAGCCGCCACCGACAGGTCGGCGACGCGCCCGTGGCGGCCCGGGTGGTGGCGCTCGTCACGGACCGGAGCGCGCCCGCGCGCCGCCGGCGTACGCCCCTCGCGAACGCGGGCCGTCGGGGGCCGTCGCCGCTCGGCGTGCGTCGGTGCCGCGTGGCACGCTGCGGTCATGAGCAAGACGACGCCGGCCCCGGGCACCGTGACGATGTACTCCACGACGTGGTGCGGGTACTGCCACCGGCTGAAGAAGCAGATGGACTCCGCCGGGATCGCCTACGACGTGGTCGACATCGAGGAGCAGCCCGACGCCGCGGCGTTCGTCGAGTCCGTCAACGGCGGCAACCGCACCGTGCCGACGCTCGTCTTCCCCGACGGCTCCGCCGCGACCAACCCGTCGCTCGCCGAGGTCAGGGCGCGCCTGGCCGTCTGACGCCCGGTCGCCGGCGGTCCGGTCCTCGGCCCGGTCCACGCTCAGTCGTCGACGGGTCCGCCGAACCACTCCTCGACGAGGGCACGGGCGATCGACGCGCGCCCCGGCAGCAGCAGCGTGCCCGCGCGCACGTCCGCGGTCAGCTCGGCGCGCGTGTACCAGCGCGCCGCGGTCATCTCCTCGCCGTCGACCGTGATGTCCGTGCGCACGGCGTGCGCGCGGTAGCCGAGCATGAGCGACCCGGGGAACGGCCACGGCTGGCTGCCGCGGTACTCGACGCGGTCGACGACGACGTCGGTCTCCTCGCGGACCTCGCGCCGCACCGCCTGCTCCGCCGACTCCCCCGCCTCGACGAACCCTGCGAGGGTCGAGTACCGCCCCTCGGGCCACGTCGCCGCGTGCCCGAGCAGCAGACGGTCGGCGTCGTCGACGACCGCCATGATGACCGCCGGGTCGGTGCGCGGGTAGTGCTCGGAGCCGTCGACGTCGCACACGCGGGACCAGCCCGCCTGCGCGACGCGCGTCGGCGCGCCGCAGCGGGGGCACCGCGGGTGCCGGTCGTGCCACGCGTCGAGCGCGACGGCCGTCGTGGCGAGACCCGCGTCCCGGGCGTCGAGCGCCGCGCCGACGACCCGCAGCGACGTCCAGCCGTCGTCCAGTCTCTAATACACATCTCCGAGACCACGAGACTCTTACGCCG
>NZ_JBFTEP010000243.1:0-2359 GCF_047229365.1 Cellulomonas pasadenensis
GCGCGGCGGTCCGCCGGGCCAGCAGGACCGCCACGAGGGCGAGGGCGAGGCCGCCGACGGCGATGCGCGCGGCGCCGAGGGCCACGGGGTCGGCGTCGGGGCCGAGCGCCTGCGCGGTCCCCGTCGTGCCGAAGCAGACGGCGGCGAGGAGGACGGCGAGGACGGCGCGCACGCGCGGATCGTCGCACGCCCGGCCGCACGCCGGCGGCGAGGACCGCGTGCGCCCCGCGGGTCGGGCCGGGTCAGGCCGGGACGGTGGCGCGTCGGCCGAGGGCGGCGAGAGCGCGGGTCTGGCGGTCGGCGTCCGCGGGGACCTCGAGCGGCGGTGCGCACACGCCGTCGCCGTACAGGTGCTCGCCCATCGCCGCGACCATGCCCTCGATGACGTCGAGGTCCTCGTCGGTGAAGCGGTGCGCGCGACCGTCGGCGGCGGCCACGTCCCAGCGGTGCGCGACCATGTCGAAGCCGTAGAACATGTCGAAGGTGGCGCCGAGCGTCGACGGACCGGTGACGGACTCGAACGGCCGGTCCACCACGTCCGGGTCGGCCAGCGCGGTACGCACGGCGGCGGCGTGGGTGCGCCAGCCGGCCGCCGGGTCGGCGAGGTCCGGGCGCGGGCCGAGGTCCACGTCGTGCCGGGCGAGGTAGTCGCGCTGGGTGTCGACGACGTGGGCGACGACGTCACGGGCCGTCCAGCCCGCGCACGGCGAGGGCGCGTCCCTCGCCGCCGGGCTCGTCGCGTCGAGGACGGCCGCGAGGCCGGCGGCGCGCGCGGTGTAGGCGTCGAGGATCGGGTTGTCGGTCATGTGCGGGACGCTACGCCGGGCGGAGGAGGTGCGGCTTGGACGAACGCGACACGCACGGCGGCACTGCGGGGCACGGCACTGCGGGGGACGGCACTGCGGGGGGCGGCACTGCGGGGGACGGCACTGCGGGCGACGGCACCGCGAGGGGCGTCGACGACGTCGAGCGCGCGCACCTCGTGGACCCGCGGGACACGTCGTTCCGGATCGGCCGCTGGGGGCCGCCCGAGGACCTCGCGCCGCTGGTGCGGCGCTACTGGGTGCCGACGTGGTCCGTCCCGGACGGGCAGGAGGCCGAGCAGCGCGTGCTGCAGTACCCCGTCTGCCTGCTCGTCGTGGCGGACTCGTACGCGCGGTTCTACGGCGTGCAGCCCGGCCTGTCGACGACCACGCTGCGCGGCACCGGGTGGGCCGTCGGGGTGATGCTGCAGCCGGCGGCCGGGTCGCTGCTGGTCGGCGGGTCCGTCGCGCCGTGGACCGGGCGGCACGCCGACGTCGCGGACGCGCTGGCCGCCACGGCGTCGCGGGCGGACGTCGACGCGCTGGTCACGCGCGTGCGCGCGGACATGGCCGCCGGCGCGACGGCGGAGGCCGCGCAGCGGTCCGCGACCGACCGGGTCGGCGCGTTCCTGCGGCGGTACCTGCCCGTGGACGACGAGGGACGGCTGGTCGACGCGGTCGTCGCGGCCGTGGAGGACGACCCGGACCTGCTCCGCGTCGCGCAGCTGTGCGAGCGGTTCGGCGTCACCGAGCGCACGCTGCAGCGCCTCACCCGCCGGCGCCTCGGCCTGACGCCGAAGTGGCTCGTGCAGCGCCGGCGGCTGCACGAGGCCGCGGGCCGGCTGCGCGCCGGCGGGGCGACGCTCGCCGACCTCGCCGCCGAGCTCGGCTACGCCGACGAGTCGCACCTCTCCCGGGACTTCCGCCGTGTCACGGGGATGACGCCCGGCGCGTTCGCGGCGCGCTTCACGCACCCCACCCCCTGACGCACCCGCCGAGCACGCGCCGCCGGCCGCGGCCCGCGAGCCGGTGTGCAGCGTCCGTCACGCCACGCGCGACGAACGCTGCACACCCCGCCGATCGGGTCCGTGGTGCGGTGGCGGACGTCAGGCGGTCGCCTCGCCCGCCGCCGGCGGGTCGGCCGGGGTGCTGGCGCCGGTCGGGCGGGTGCGCCGCCGGCCGCGGGCGAGCTCGGTGGCGAGGGCGTCGAGCGGCTGCGCGAAGGGGTCCTGGAACGCGCGCAGCCAGTCGGCGACGACCGCGAGCGCGCCCGCGTCGGCCGCGTACACCCGCCGGCTGCCGTCGGCCCGCACGGTGACGACACCCGCCTCGCGCAGCACGCGCAGGTGCTGGGACGTCGCCGGCTGCGAGATGCCGAACTCCGCGCGGGCGAGCCCGACGAGGTCGCCGGCGGCGCACTCCCCCACGGCGAGCCGTTCCATCAGGCGACGGCGCACGGGCTCGGCGAGCGCGGCGAGGACCGCGACTCCTACGGGCGCCCCTTCGCGCTGCTGCACACCCCCGCGACCGGGTCGTTCGCAGTCGTGATCGGCACT
>NZ_JBFTEP010000244.1:0-2296 GCF_047229365.1 Cellulomonas pasadenensis
TTGGCTGGGTTATGTGTATTCGAGACTTTTCCTTGGGGGGCGCGCCCGCGCCGCCGTCGGCACGCGGGCCGTGCTGCGGGTCCGTGCCGGGCACGCGGGCTCCTTCCGCTCGCCAGGGCCCGTCGTCGGGCCACCCCCGAGGCTAGGACGCCGCGCGGACCTCTGCGCGGCGTCGCGTCGTCGTGCGGCTCAGCGCGTCGGGACCCCCGCGTGCCGCAGGCCCCAGATCGCCGAGTCGGTGAGCGCCTCCCACGACGCCTCGATGATGTTCGGGCCGACGCCGACCGTGCTCCACGACGTCTGGCCGTCCGTCGTCTCGATGAGCACGCGCGTGATCGCGTCCGTGCCGTGCGTCTGGTCGAGGATGCGGACCTTGAAGTCGATGAGCTCGAACGCCTCGAGCTCCGGGTAGACCCGTACGAGCGCGGTGCGCAGCGCCTGGTCGAGGGCGTTCACCGGGCCGTTGCCCTCCGCGGTCGCGACGATCCGCTCACCGCCGGCGTGGAGCTTGACGGTCGCCTCCGCCACCGCCGGCGCACCGCGCCCGCCGTTGCGCTCGACGATCGTGCGCCACGACTCGACGCGGAAGTACGCCGGGCGCGCGCCGTCCATCTCCTCGACGAGCAGCAGCTCGAACGACGCGTCGGCGGCCTCGAACGTGTAGCCGTTCGCCTCCGCGTCCTTGACCCGGCCGGTCACGCGCGAGAGCACGTCCGGGTGCGCCGCCAGCTCGATGCCGAGCTGGCGGCCCTTGAGCTCGATCGAGGCGCGCCCGGCCATCTCGGAGACGAGCATGCGCATGTCGTTGCCGACCAGCGCCGGGTCGGTGTGCTGGTACAGGTCGGGGTCGACCTTGATGGCGGACGCGTGCAGCCCCGCCTTGTGCGCGAACGCGCTCGCGCCCACGTACGGCTGCCGCGCGAACGGCGAGATGTTCGTGATCTCGCTGATGGCGTGCGCGATGCGCGTGAGCTCGGGCAGGCCGCCGTCGCCGTCGGCCGCGCGCGCGAGCACGCTGCGGCCCCGCTTGAGCTCGAGGTTCGCGACGACCGACAGGAGGTCGGCGTTGCCCGTCCGCTCGCCGTAGCCGTTGACGGTGCCCTGCACGTGCGCGCAGCCGGCGTCGACGGCGGCGATGGTGTTGGCCACCGCGCACCCCGAGTCGTTGTGCGCGTGCATGCCGAGCACCGCGGCCGGCCCGACCGCCACGCGCACGTCGAGCACGACGTCGCGGACCTGGTCCGGCAGCATGCCGCCGTTCGTGTCGCACAGGGCGACCACCTCGGCGCCCGCCTCGAACGCCGCGAGCACCGCCGCACGGCTGTACGCGGCGTCGAACGCGAAGCCGTCGAAGAAGTGCTCCGCGTCGACGAACACCCGGCGCCCCTCGCGCCGCAGGAACGTCACCGTGTCGGTGATCATCGCGAGGTTCTCCTCGCCGGTGGTGCGCAGCGCGCGCTCGGCGTGCCGCAGGTCGCTCTTCGCGACGAGCGTGACCACGGGCGCCTCCGAGTCGAGCAGCGCCCGCACCTGCGGGTCCTGCGACGCCCGCGTGCCGGGCTTGCGCGTCGCGCCGAACGCCGCGAGCTCGGCGTTGCGCAGGTCGAGCTCCTTGGCGGCGCGCTGGAAGAACTCGGTGTCCTTCGGCACGGCCCCGGGCCACCCGCCCTCGATGAACCCCACGCCGAGCTCGTCCAGGAGGCCGGCGATCGTCAGCTTGTCGGCCACCGACAGCGCGATGCCCTCCTGCTGGGCGCCGTCGCGCAGGGTCGTGTCGTAGACGTGGAACGAGCGGTCGGTCACGGGGACTCCTCGGGCGGTGCGGGCGTGCGTCGGGGGCGGGCGGCGGGTGCCGCGACCGGCGAGGGGGTGGTGCCGGTGCCCGGTCGACGTGCCGCCCGGCGGGGGTGGTGCCGGGCGGGGGTGCGGACCAACAAAAAGACCCCCCGGGGTACGGGAGGTCTGCGCGTCGGCTGGTCGGCCGACGCGCTACACGATGATGAGCGTGAAGCGGGTCACAGGGGCGATGGTGGCACAGGTCCGGGCGGCGGGCGACGACGTCCACGATCCGGACCGGCGCGGCGGACCCCGTGCGGGTGACGACCCGGGCGATCCGTGCCGAACCGGACGCCGCGGGCTAGCGTGTGCTCCGCCCGCGGACCGCCGGACCGGCGCGGGCGACGAGACAGGAGCCGGCCATGTCGCACCCCTCCCCCGGCGGCCCCCCGGCCGGGGTCCGGGGTGGGGGCGGGGGGACGGTTCGGGCATCCTTGACGCACGTCCACCTGGCCCTGGG
>NZ_JBFTEP010000245.1:0-2275 GCF_047229365.1 Cellulomonas pasadenensis
ACCGTCGGCCGGCTCGTGGCCGGGCTCGTGCTCGTCGGCCTCGCCGCCGGCGCCGCGGCCTGGGCCGCGCCCGGCACCCCGGGGTGGGCGCAGCGGCACGTGCTGCGCGAGGACGTCGAGCCGGTGCTCGCCGTGCAGCGCGAGCCGAGCCCGCTGACGTCGTACCGCGCGGCGTTCCGTGCCGACGCGTTCGACGCCGAGCTGTTCCGGGTCGCCGTGGACGGCACCGGCGTCGACCGCCTGCGCACCGCCGTGCTCGACGCCTACGACGGCGCGTCGTTCCGCGTCGGCGCCGACGGCGCGGCCGGCCGGTTCCTGCGGGTGCCGCGCTCGTCCACCGGCGGTGCGACCGCCGAGGTCGAGGTCGTGGTGGGCGACGCCTGGTCGGGCATCTGGGTGCCCGTGCCGTCGGGCGTCGTGGCGGCGCCGCGGTTCGCCGGCCTGCGCGCCGACGCGCTCGCGGCGGCGTTCTACCTCGGTCCCGACGACGGCTCCGCGGTGACCGTCGCCGACGGCGGGCCCGCCGGCCACGGGCTCGCGCCCGGCGACTCGTACCGCGTGGCCGCCGACCCGACCGCGGGCGACGACCCCGGCTCGCTCGCCGGCCCGGGCGAGGTCGACGCCGAGGCGCTCGCGGAGCAGCACCCGCAGCTCGCGGCCTGGGTGCAGGCGCAGCAGGTCGGCCGCGACGCCGACGGGCTCGTGACGCTCGTCGACCGCCTGCGCGCGCGCAGCTACCTCAGCCACGCCGTCGCGGACGACGCCGCGGCCGCCGCGTGGATCTCCGCGCTGCAGGCGCAGGCGCCGTACGTCTTCCAGACCAGCTACGCCGGGCACTCGCGCGCCCGCGTCGAGGAGCTCTTCACCGAGCTGCTCGAGCAGGAGGAGGCGCTCGGGCCCGGCGCCGACGACGCCGCGCTCGTCGCGGGCGTCGGCGACGACGAGCAGCTCGCGGCCGCCGCGGCCCTCGTCGCGCGCTACCTCGGCTACGAGTCGCGCGTCGTCATGGGCGTGCGCCTGGAGGACGTGCCGGGCGCGACCGTGCCGGCGTGCACCGACGTCTGCACGGGCGCGAACCTCGCCGCGTGGGTCGAGGTGCGCAGCCCCGGGGGCACGTGGGTCACCCTCGACGTCGACCCGCAGGTCGCGAACGCGCCGGTCCGCGTGGAGCAGGGCACGCAGGCGCCGCAGAACCCCACCACCGTCCAGCCGCCCGAGCTGCCCGTCGTCGACCCGCCGGTGCTGTCCCGCGACGGGGCCGGCACCGACACGAGCGACGCGGACGACTCCGCGCGCTTCGGCGACAGCCCGTGGCTCGCCGTGCTGCGCACCGTCGGGCTCGTCGCCGGCGGCCTCGCGCTCCTCGCCGCGCCGCTGCTCGTGCTGCCCGTCGCCAAGGCCGTGCGCCGTCGCCGGCGGCGCCACGCCGCCGTGCCGGAGGTCGCCGTCGTCGGTGCGTGGGCCGAGCTGGCGGACCGCGCGGCCGACCTCGGACGGCCGATCGCCGGGCCGACCCGCGCCGCCGCCGCGGCCGCGTCCGGCCGTCCCGGTGCCGCGCACCTCGCCGCGATCGTCGACCGCGCCGTGTTCGCGGCCGTGCCGCCCGGCCCCGACGACGCGGCCGAGGCGTGGGCGGCCAGCGACGCGGAGGTCGCCGCGCTCGCGCAGGAGCACCCGCCGTGGCGGCGGGTCGGTGCCGCGCTGAGCGGTGCCTCGCTGACGCGCGCGCTGCGCCCGGACCGGCACCGGGCCGAGGCCGTGTCGCCCGAGGAGGAGGAGTGAGCGTGCCGTTCGCGACGCCCGCGGAGGAGGCCGCCGCGGCCGAGGCCGTGCGGGCGACCGCGGTCGTCCTCGGCGGCGTCGGGCTGCTCGTGCTGCTCGTCTGCTGGGTCTGGTACAGCGCGGCGCTCGCGGCGCTGTTCCGGCGGCTCGGGGCGCCGACGTGGAAGGCGTGGACGCCGGTCGTGCAGGAGGTCGAGCTGTACGAGCGCGGCGGCGTGCCCGGCTGGTCGGCGCTGTACCTGTGCGTGCCGGTGGTGCAGCTGTGGGGCCTGGTCCTGCGCGGCGTCGCCGCCCACCGCATCGGGCGGTCCCTCGGGCGCGGGGCCGGTGCGACCGTGCTCGCCGTCCTGCTGCCGCCCGTGTGGGCGAGCGTGGTCGGCTGGACCCGCACGACGCGCGGTGCCACCGTCGAGGTCGCCACGGACGCCCCGGCGGGCGACGGCGTGCGCGGCGACACGCTGGGCGGCGCGGGGCGCACCGGTCCGGCGCCGGC
>NZ_JBFTEP010000246.1:0-2255 GCF_047229365.1 Cellulomonas pasadenensis
GGCGCGCACGGCGGCGCGCGCGCACGGCGCCCCGCGCCGGCTCGTCGTGGCCCACCCGTCGACCGAGCTGTACGGCGCCGACCTCCAGATGCTCGAGACGCTGCGCGCCGCGCGCGCCGGCGGCTGGGACGTCGAGCTCGTCCTGCCCGGTGACGGGCCGCTGACGGCCCGCGCCGCCGCGCTCGGGGTGCGCGTGACGCGGGCGGACCTGCCGGTGCTGCGCAAGTCGCTGCTGCACCCGGCGCGACTGCCGGGGCTCGCGCTCGCGGCCGTGCGCTCGGTCGTCCGCACCACGCGGACGCTGCGGCGTACCCGACCCGACCTCGTCTACGTCAGCACCCTGACGATCCCGTGGTGGGTCGTCGCCGCGCGGCTCGCGCGCGTGCCGGTGCTGTGCCACGTGCACGAGGCCGAGGAGGACCAGCCGCGCGTCGTCACCGCCGCGCTCACCGCGCCCCTGCTGCTCGCGGACCGCGTCGTGACGAACTCCGCGGCCGCACGCCGCAGCATCGGGCCGGTGTTCGGGTCGCTCGCCGAGCGGGCGGTGGTCGTCCACAACGGCGTGCCCGGCCCCGCCGACGACCCCGCACCCCCGGCCCCCGGCGGGCCGCTGCGCGTCGCGCTGGTCGGGCGCCTGTCGCCGCGCAAGGGCACCGACGTCGCGCTCGAGGCGGTCGCGCAGGCCGTCGCCCGCGGGCACGACCTCCGCCTCCGCGTCGCCGGCAGCACGTTCACCGGCTACGAGTGGTTCGAGCGGGAGCTGCGCGCACGGCTCGACGAGCCGGCGCTCGCGGGGCGCGTCGAGCTGCTCGGCTTCGTGCACCCGACGTGGCCGCTGCTGGCCGAGGCCGACGTCGTGCTGGTGCCGTCCCGCGTCGAGCCGTTCGGCAACACCGCCGTCGAGGCGATGCTCGCCGGGCGTGCCGTCGTGGCGTCCCGCGTGCAGGGCCTCGCCGAGATCCTGCGGGACGGCGAGACCGGCCTGCTCGTGCCGCCCGGCGACGCCGCGGCGCTGGCCGACGCACTCGCACGCCTCGACGGCGATCCCGCGCTGCGCGCCCGGCTCGCCGCCGCAGCGCGGGCCGACGCCCTCACCCGGTTCTCGCCCGAGCGGTACGCCGTCGCGGTGCGCGCCGAGCTCGACCGCCTCGCGCCGCCCCGTCCCGCCGCGGCGCCGGAGCCGGAGCCGGAGCACGAGCCGGAGCCCGCGCTCGGCTGAGCGCGGGCCCGGGCTCCCGGTCCGGACGGCGGTGGGTCAGCCGGCGCGGCGTCCCCCGCGGGTCAGCTGCCGCGCAGCGTCACGGACGTCGCCGCGCCGTCGGCCCAGCGGTTGCCGCGCAGCTGCAGCAGCGGGATGGTCCCGGCGTCCGCGATGATCGCGCAGCCGCGGTGCACCTGCGTGCGGTCGAAGACGTTGTCCGCGAGGACCAGGCCCGACAGCGGCCCGACCGACTTCTCCGCGAGGTTGACGGAGCACCCGCCCCCGCCGATCCGGTTGCCGACCAGCTGCAGGTCGCGCACCGCCCCACGGTCCTGCGTGACCATGATCGCCGCGTTGTGCGTGTCCTCGAGGACGTTGCGCAGCAGGCGGATGTTCGACCCGGCGGCGATCTGCACGTTGTCGTCGTGCGTCGGCCCGCCGCCGAAGTTCGCGTCCTTCTCCCAGTGCAGGTTGTCGTGCAGCCACGAGTCCTGCACCAGCACGTCGCCGCCGGTGAGCATCAGCTGGTCGGTGACGGAGTGCACGTCCACCCGCGTCATCGTGAGGCCCTGCCCGATGACGCCGCGGACGTGCGGCGAGCGGTCCTTGGAGTAGAGCTCGGAGTCCTCGATCGTCAGGTTCCGGGCGTCGCCGATCATCATGACCAGGCCGACGCTGCTGTCGGCGGGACGCCCGCTCACCACCGAGCGGCGGATCGTCACGTTCGACGCCTCCACGCGGACGATCCCGCGGACCTCGACCCCGTCGACCACCGTGCCGGGCGTCGTGATGCGCAGGTCGCCCTCGTGCACGGTCAGCCGGGTGCCCGCGGGCACGCCGGTCGTGTCGGGGCCGGGGACGCCGGCGGGCGGGCGCTCGGCCGCCGCCCGGCTCGGCGTGGGCGCGGGCTCTTATACACATCTCCGAGCCCACGAGACTCTTACGCCGATCGCGGATGCCGTCGTGTGCTTGAAGATGGGGGGGGGGGGGGGGGGGGGGGGGGGGGGGGGGGGGGGGGGGGGGGGGGGGGGGGGGGGGGGGGGGGGGGGGGGGG
>NZ_JBFTEP010000247.1:0-2253 GCF_047229365.1 Cellulomonas pasadenensis
CGCCGAGCGCGCGCCGCAGCACCAGGTCGCCGGCCGGGTAGGCGTCCCGGTCGCCGAGCGCGCGCAGCGCGACGACGTCCGCCGTCCACGGGCCGACGCCGCGCAGGGCCAGCAGCGCCCGGCGCACGTCCGCGGCGGGCGCACCCGGCGCGAGCACGAGCCCGTCCGTGCACGCGACCGCGATCGCGTGCATGGCGCCGGCGCGGGAGTGCGGGACCCGCAGCACCGCCTGGAGCGTCACCGGGTCGGCGGCGGCGACCGCCTCCGCCGTCGGGTAGGCGCGCAGCCCGCTCGGGTGCGGCGCCCCGTACGCGTCCGCGAGCCGGCCGCCGAGCGTGCGTCCCGCGCGGAGGGAGACCTGCTGCGTGAGCACCGCCTGCACGGCCGCCTCGAACCCGTCGGGGTGCCCGAGCACGCGCAGGCGCGGGCGCGTGCGCAGCAGCGGGCCGAGCACGGGATCCCCGCCCAGCGCGCGGTGCACGTCGTCGAGGTCGTCGTCGAGGCCGAACCACCGGGCGAGCAGGCGGCGCAGCGCGGGGTCGGTGACCGCGGCCGGGTCGTCGGCCGTCGCCGTCGCGCCGGCGTCCGTGAGCGTGACGGTGACAGGCACGGGGCCGGCGCCGAGGTCGACGAGGCGGCGGACCGTGCCGGCGGCGACGTCGACCTCCTCGACGCCGGGCACGGCGCGGGCCGCCAGGGACGCCAGCGCGGGGGCGGCGGCGAGGGGCGCGGGCACGTGCACGCGGCCACGGTACGGCCCCGTCCCGACATGCGGACATTCTGGACGTCACGGTCGCGCGGGGGCGCAGGTCAAGGGCGGGTGCGACGCGGGTCTGGTCCGCGTCCGGAACTGGTCACCCGTTCGAGATGCGCGGGTGAAGTGCCGGTGCCATGCTGACGACAGCCGATCGGGAGACGCACCGACCGGCCAGCCGCGGGTCACGACCTCTCGTCCGTCCGCACGCGACAAGGGTCCGGCGAGAGCCGGGCCGCCCGTGAGGGTCAAGGAGTCCGCCACGCCTCGTGCCGGCGAGACGGCTCCTCACCGGGTCCCGCCCCCAGCGCCGGGGGCGGGACCGGGTCGTCCTTCCTACCCTGGACGGGTGCCCGACATCCCGACTCCCGCCCTCGCCGCAGCCACGCCCAGCCCCACGCCCGAGGTCGTGCAGGACGTCGTCCGCGGGGTCGGCGACGTGGTCGTGCCCCTCGTCGCCGTCGCGGGCGGCGTGGTCGCCGGCTACCTGCTCGCGACGCTGATCGGTCTGGCCGTGCAGCGTGCGGCACCGCGCAGCGCGCTGGCCGCCGACCTCTCCCGCCGCTCCCGGCGCCCGCTGCGGGCCACGCTGCTGGTCGTCGCCGTGTGGGTCGCGCTGCGGCTCAGCACCGACCCGGCCGACGCCTGGCGGCCGGGCGTCGAGCACGCGCTGCTGATCGCGCTGATCGTGGCGCTCACCTGGCTCGTCGGGTCGCTGGCGTTCGTCCTCGAGGACCTCGCGCTGCAGCGGTACCGGGTCGACGTGAAGGACAACCGGCACGCGCGGCGCGTCCGCACGCAGGTGCAGGTGCTGCGGCGCATCACCGTCGCGGTGCTCGTGGTCATCGGCGTCGCCGCCGTGCTCCTGACGTTCCCGGGTGCGCGCACGGTCGGGGCGAGCGTGTTCGCGTCGGCCGGCCTCATCTCGATCGTCGCCGGCCTCGCGGCGCAGAGCTCGCTGGCCAACGTGTTCGCGGGCCTGCAGCTCGCCTTCACCGACGCGATCCGCGTCGACGACGTCGTCGTGGTCGCCGACGAGTGGGGGCGCATCGAGGAGATCACCCTCACCTACGTGGTGGTGCACGTGTGGGACGACCGGCGCCTCATCCTGCCCTCGACGTGGTTCACGACGACGCCGTTCGAGAACTGGACGCGCCGCGCCGCCGAGCTGCTCGGCACGGTCGAGCTCGACGTCGACTGGGAGGTCCCCGTCGACGCGATGCGCGCCGAGCTGACGCGGCTGCTGTCGGTCACCGACCTGTGGGACGGGCGCGTCGGCATCCTCCAGGTGACCGACGCCGTCGGCGGCGTCGTCCGCCTGCGGGCCCTCGCGAGCGCGGTCGACGCGCCGACGCTGTTCGACCTGCGCTGCTACGTGCGCGAGGGGCTCGTCGCGTGGCTCCAGCGCGAGGCGCCGCAGGGTCTGCCGCGCACGCGCTGGGAGGGTGGCGCATCCCCGGCGCGGCCGTCCGGCGTGCCCACGCCGCCCGGGACGGACG
>NZ_JBFTEP010000248.1:0-2172 GCF_047229365.1 Cellulomonas pasadenensis
CGGCCTGCGCTCCCTGCAGCTCGCCTTCCGCGAGGCCTCGCCCTTCCCCGACGCGCCCGGCGACGGCCCCGGCGAGACGGTCACCGGCGCCGTCGCCTGACGCGCCGGCGGGCGCGGGCGTCCCGCGTGCTGCCGCGTCGCACGCTGCGCCCGCTGCAGGCGACGTGGCGCGACGTGTGGCGCCAGGCGCGCGACCGTCGCCTCGCCCGCCGCGAGGCCCGCCGCGTCGTGCAGGCGCCCAGCGAGCTGGAGCTGCGCGAGCTCGCCGCCCTCGCCACGCGCCGCCGGGGCACGCTCGCCGTGGTCGCCGCCGTGCTGCTCGCCGTCACCGCGGTGGCGCTCGGCGGGCTCGTGGGCCCCGTGCTCGGCGGTGCGCAGCTCGTCGGCCCGGCCCTCGCGCGCGCGACCACCGACCTCGCCGACGTGTGGGTGGCCGCGACGTCGGGCTGGGTGGCCGGCGGGCTCGGCGCACCCGGGCCCGCGGACCCGCTGCTCCTCGTCCTGCTGCCGCTCGCCGCCGTCCTCGACGGCAGCCTCGCCGCCGCCGTGGGCGTGGTCGTGCTCGGCGGCGTCCTGCTGTCCGGGCTGGGCGCCTGGGCCGCCGCCGGTGCCGCCACCCGGTCCGTCGGGGTGCGCGCCTGGGCGGCGGTCGTCTGGGCGCTCGCGCCGGCGCTGCTGCTCGCCGTCGGCTCCGGCCGCGTCGGGGCCGTGCTCGCGCACGCGGCCCTGCCGTGGGTCGCGCTCGGCCTGGCGCGCGCCGTCGGCGTGCAGCGCGTCGACCAGGTGCTGTCCGGGCTCGCGACCGTGCGGCGCGACCTCGACGAGCCCGTCGTCCGCGACGTCCGGGACGAGCCCGTCCCGGCGCCCCGGACCGACGGCGGGCTCGCCGCTGCCCCCGACGGCGGTGCCACCGCCGCGCCCGTCGACGAGAGCGACGTCGCGACGCCCGTCCGCGGCGTGCCGGCCCTGCCGCACCCGCGGTCCGCGCCGTCGGGCGCCGTCCCCGCCGTGGCGGCGGCGCCGGTCCGTCTCGTCGCGTCGACGACGCCCGGCACGGCGCCCACCGACCTGCCCGACGGCGCGCCGCCGGCGCACGCGATGGTCGGCGCCCCCGACCCCACCGGCTCGCTGACCGCGGCCGCCGGGGCCGCGCTCGCCCTCGCCGTCGTCGTCGCCGGGGCCCCCGTGCTGCTCGCGCCGGCGCTCGTGGTCGTCCTCCTCGTGGCGGCGCTCGTGCCCCGCGGACGGGGTCGCGTCCTGCTCGCCGTCGTGCCGGCGCTCGTGCTGACGCTGCCCCTGGTCCTCGAGGCCGTGCGCCGCGGCCCCGCCGGGGTCCGGCTCCTGCTCGCGGAGCCCGGCCCGGTCGCGGCCGTGCCGCCCGCGGACGCCGTGGCGCGCGCGCTCGGCGTCCCCGCGGACCCGGCGGCGCTCGTGCCGCCCGGGCTGCCCGCGCCCCTCGCCGACGCGTGGCCCTACCTGACGGGTGCCGTCCTCGTGCTCCTCGCGCTCCTCGCCCTGTGGCGCGGGCCCGCGGTCGCGCGCGGCGTGCGGGCCTGCTGGGCCGTCGCCGCGTGCGGCGCCGCCACGGCCACCGCCCTCGCGCTGCTGCCCGCGGCGGTCGGCCCCGACGCCGTCGCGCCGGCGTGGACCGGAGCGGGCGTCTCGCTGCTCACGTCCGGCCTGCTCGGCGCCGCGGTGCTCGGCGCCGACCGGCTCCCGGAGCGGCTCGCGCAGCACTCCTTCGGCTGGCGCCAGCCGGTCGTCGGCGTGACGACCGCCGTCGTGGTCGCCGTGGCACTGCTCGCACCGGTGTCGTGGGCGTGGGTCGCGCGGACCGGGGACGCGGTCGCGCTGCGCGCGTCGACCGACCCCGTCGTGCCCGTCGTCGGGCAGCAGGGCGCGGGCTCGTCGGCCGGGACGCGCGTGCTCGCGCTCACGCTCGAGCCGGCCGAGGGCGCGTCCGGCACCGTCGGGTGGAGCCTGCTGCGGGCGGACGGCGACCAGCTCGTCGACCGCGCCGCCGCGGTCGCCACCGCACGCGCCGCGGGCCCGCGCCCCGACCCCGGTATCTTATACACAACTCCGAGCCCACCAGACACTTACGCCGAACTAGTATGCCCTCATCTTCGTGAAAAAGGGGGGGGGGGGGGGGGGGGGGGGGGGGGGGGGGGG
>NZ_JBFTEP010000249.1:0-2147 GCF_047229365.1 Cellulomonas pasadenensis
GCCCCGGCGCGCCCCCCGAGCGGCCGCGCGGCCCGCGGCTCGTGGCGCTCGACGCGCTGCGCCTGCTCGCGGCGGTCGCGGTCGTCGTCTACCACTTCACCGCGCGGCAGGCCTCGGTGTGGGGGCCGGACCAGGACCGGCTCGTCGGACCGGTCGCCGCGTGGACGTCCTACGGGTCGCTCGGCCCCGAGCTGTTCTTCGTCATCTCGGGCTTCGTCATCCTCATGACGGCGTGGGGGCGGACGACGGTGGCGGTCGTCGCGTCGCGGATCGGCCGGCTGTACCCGTCGTACTGGGTGGCGGTGCTGCTGACCGGCCTGCTGCTGCTCGTCGTCTGGCCCGAGGGCAAGCACGTGACGCCGGGGCAGGTGGCGGTCAACCTCACGATGTTCCAGTCGGCCCTCGGCGTGCCGCACGTCGACGGCGTGTACTGGACGCTGTGGACCGAGCTGCGGTTCTACCTGCTCGTCGGCGTCCTCGTGCTCCTCGGGGTGACGCGGCGGCGGGTGCTCGCGGTCGCGTTCCTGTGGCCGCCCGTCGCGCTGCTCGCCGCGCGCCTCGGCCTCGACGACCTGGCGACGCTGCTGATCGCCGACTACGCGCCGCTGTTCGCCGCGGGCATGGCGCTCTTCCTCGTGCACCGGGAGGGCCACCGGGTGCTGCCGTGGGCGGCCGTGGTCACGAACACCGCCCTCGCGGTCGTGCTCGTGACGCCCTCGCGCGCGGCCGTGCTCGAGCGGGTCACGGGGATCGCACCCTCCACGGTCGGTCTCGCCGTGGGCGTCGCGGCCTGCGTGGCGCTGGTCGCGCTCGTCGCGCTGACACCGCTCGCCCGCGTCGACCGGCCGTGGGTCGTCGCGGCCGGCGCGCTCACGTACCCGCTGTACCTCGTGCACCAGTACTGGGGGCTGTGGACGATCGGCCTCGTGGCCGGGCACGTCCCCGCGTGGGTGGCCGTCACCGCCGCGGTGGCGGTCTCGCTGGTGCTCGCGTGGCTCGTGCACCGGCTCGTCGAGGCGCCGTACGCGCCTACGCTGCGCCGCGCGAGCGAGCGCGGCATGGTGCGCGTCCGCGACGCCCTGCTGACACGCCTCAACCACGGGCCGCGCGCCCTCGACGAGGCGGGCCGGCTCGGGATCGTCGGCGCTCAGCCGGTGGGGATGCCGCCGACGGGCCCCGGGGGCAGCGTGCCGTCGCGCACCGCGGCGAAGAACGGCGGCGTCGCGGCCTCGTCCAGCAGCACCGCGGAGCCGATGCCGCCGGGTCGGTAGTCCATGCTCGCGATGGGCGGCGTGCCGGTGATGCCCTCGGGACCGTTCGCCGCGCGGAACGCGAGGGCGAGGCGGGCGACGTCCAGCGCGCCGGTGCTCTCGTCGAACGTGAGCGCGCCCGTGCCGGCGTCGACGAGCGCGACCTGGGCGGCCGGCCGCACGGCGAGCGCGCCGGGCGACACCTTGCCGACGACGGCGCCGATGAGCTGCCGCTGCCGCAGCGCGCGGCCGACGTCGCCCTGCGGGTCCGCCTTGCGCATGCGCGCGAAGGCCAGCGCCTGCGTGCCGTCGACGTCGTGGCAGCCGGGCGTCCACACCATGCCCGAGTCCGGGTCGTCGACCGCGCCGTCGTAGCAGAGGTTGACGCCGCCGACGGCGTCGACGACGTGCGCGACGCCGCCCATGCCGATCTCGGCGTAGTGGTCGACCGTCAGCCCGGTGAGGCCCTCGACGGTCTGCACGAGCAGCGGCGCACCACCCCATGCGAAGGCGGAGTTGAGCTTCGAGCCGCCGTGGCCGGGGACGTCGACGTACGTGTCGCGCGGCAGCGACACGAGCGCGGTCGGCCCGCTGTCCGGGACGTGCAGCAGCAGGATCGTGTCCGTCCGCTGCCCCTCGGTGCCGTCCTCGGCGATGCCGCCCTCGTCGCCGCGCGCGTCCGAGCCGGCGAGCAGGTACGTCGTCCCCGGGGTGTCGGCCGCGCCGGACAGCGCGGGTGTGTGCTGGAGCTTGCCGCCCGCCCAGACGAGCAGGCCCACCGGCCACGCGACGAGCACGACGAGCAGCAGCAGACCGACCACGGCGGCGAGCCGGCGCGGGCGGAGGCGGGGACGGGGACCGCCCGGCGGCGGTCCGCCGGCGGGCGGTCCCGGCGGG
>NZ_JBFTEP010000250.1:0-2132 GCF_047229365.1 Cellulomonas pasadenensis
CCGCCGGCCGGCGCGCCTGCGCGACGTCGCCGCGCTCGTCGCCACGCACCTGCCGGCGGACGACCCGTTCCACCCGTGGGCCGCGCGGCTCGCCGCCCTGGACCCACCGGCCGGCCCGACCGGCACGGGCGCGTCCGCGACGTCCCCGACCGACGCCGGCAGCGCGGGACGCGGCCCCGGCCTCCTGCGCGGCTACCTCACCGGCAGCATCGACGCGGTCCTGCGCGTGCCCGGCCCCGCCGGCCCGCGGTTCGTCGTCGTGGACTACAAGACCAACCGGCTCGCGCCCCCGGACGAGCCGCTGACGGCGTGGCACTACCGGCCGGCCGCGCTCGTCACGGCGATGACGGACGCGCACTACCCGCTCCAGCTCCTGCTCTACACGGTGGCGCTGCACCGCTACCTGCGCTGGCGCCTGCCCGGCTACGACCCCGACCGGCACCTCGGCGGCGGCGCGTACCTGTTCGTGCGGGGCATGTGCGGCCCGGCCACGCCCGTCGTCGGCGACGACCCGTGCGGCGTGCTGTCGTGGCGTCCGCCGACCGCGCTCGTCCTCGCGCTCTCCGCGCTGCTGGACGGCACGGCGGACGGGGCCGCGTCATGACCGGGGCGCGGGCCGCGCCGGCGGACGGCGCGCTGGGCACGCGCACGGGCACGGGCACGGGCACAAGCACGGACACGCCGGCGGACGGTTCCGCCCGCGTGCCGTGGCGCGCCGGCCCGCTGCTCGGCGCGTTCGCGCGCGTCGGCGTGCTGACCGGGGCCGACGTCCGCGTCGCGGAGCGGCTGGGCGTCCTGACGGGCGAGGCGGACGAGCGCGTGCACCTCGCCGCCGCGCTCGCCGTGCGCGCCGTCCGGACGGGCTCCGTGTGCGTGACGCTCGCGGACGCCCCGGGCACGGTGGACGTCGCCGACCCCGACGACGTCCACGCGTGGACCGCCGGCGCGTCCGTCAGCACGTCCACCAGCACATCCGGCACCGGGACGTCCGGCGACGGCACACCCGGCACCGAGACGTCCGGCACCGGCACCGCAGCGGCCGCGCCGCACCCGGTCGACGCCGTGGCGGCGCTGCCGTGGCCGGACCTCCCGGCGTGGACCGACGCGGTGCGGCGCAGCGCGATGGTCGCCGACGGACCCGCCGGGCCCGCGGACCGGCCGGTCCGGTGGGTCGACGGGCGCGTGTACCTGGACCGGCACTGGCGGGACGAGCAGCTCGTGCGGCACGAGGTGGACGCGCGCCTCGCCGCGCCGCTGCCCGCCGACGACGACGCCGTGCGCCGGGCCGTCGCCGCCCTGTTCCCGCGCGCGGCGGACGACCGTCAGCGCGTGGCCGCCGCCACCGCGGCGGTCTCCCGGCTCACCGTGCTCACCGGCGGGCCGGGCACGGGCAAGACCACGACGGTGGCACGGCTCGTGGCCGTGCTGCGGGACGTCCACGGCGCGGACCTGCGGGTGGCGCTGGCCGCACCGACCGGCAAGGCCGCCGCCCGGCTGCAGGAGGCGGTCGACGCCGAGCTGACGGCGCTCGCGGCGGGGTCCGGCGGGGCGGCGCCGCCACCTCTGCACGCCTCGACGCTGCACCGCCTGCTCGGCTCCCGCCCCGGCGGTGGCACCCGGTTCCGGCACGACCGCACGCACCGGCTCCCGCACGACGTCGTCGTGGTCGACGAGGCGTCGATGGTGTCGCTGCCGCTGCTCGCCCGCCTGCTGGAGGCGTTGCGGCCGGACGCCCGGCTGGTGCTCGTCGGCGACCCGGACCAGCTCGCGTCCGTCGAGGTCGGTGCCGTGCTCGGCGACCTCGTGGCGCGCGATCCCGCCGCGGACGCGCTGCCCGCCCGCCTGCGCACCGTGCTGCCCGCGCTCGCCACGGCCGGGGACCGCGACGCCGTCGCACCCCGCGCGGGCGTGGTCCGCCTCACGGTCCCGCACCGGTTCGGCACGGAGCTCGGGGCGCTCGCCGACGCGGTGCGCGGCGGCCGGGCCGACGACGTCGTGACGCTCCTGCGGGCGGGCGGCGAGCACGTCGCGTTCGTCGAGACGGCCGCCGAGGCGCCGTCGGCGGACGAGCTGGCCGAGGGCCCGCCCGCCGCGGGCGCGTATAAACAACAACCCGACCACCACAAAAAAAA
>NZ_JBFTEP010000251.1:0-2020 GCF_047229365.1 Cellulomonas pasadenensis
CGCCAACCGCCATCGGCGTATGTGTCTCGTGGGCTCGTATATGTGTATAAGAGCCCGGCCCCGCGACGGGCGCGACGCCGGCCGTCGCCGGCACGTCGCTCCCCACGCTCGACGACCTGCTCGCCGCGCGGCACCCCGCGCACGCCGGCCCCGCCGAGCAGGGCTGGCAGCGCACGGTCCGCCGCCTGACGCTCGGCGCGGTGAAGCCCGCGCCCGGGCGCGCCGAGCGGGTGCGCCGCTCGCAGGTCGAGGCGGTCCGCCGCACGTTCGACGGCCCCCGCACGGTCGTCGTCGTCAACCCCAAGGGCGGCGCGCACAAGACGACGGCGACGATGCTGCTCGCGGCGACGTTCGGGCTGCACCGCGGCGGGTACACGCTCGCGTGGGACAACAACGAGACACGCGGCACGCTCGGCTGGCGCTCGTCGCACGCCGACCACACGCGCACGGCCGTCGACCTGCTGCACGCGCTGCCGGACCTCACGGGCCGCGGCACGCTGCGCATCGGCGACCTGGACGCGTACGTGCGCACGCAGCCCAACGAGCAGTTCGACGTACTGGCGTCCGACGAGAACGCGGCGTCCGTGTCGAGCGTCGATGCGCAGTCGTTCCGCTCGCTGCACACGGTGCTGTCGCAGTTCTACCGGGTGCTCGTCGTCGACACGGGCAACAACATGCGCGCCTCGAACTGGCGTGCCGCCGTCGACACGGCCGACCAGCTCGTCGTCGTCTCGACGCTGCGCGAGGACACCGCGCAGTCGGCGGCGTGGGCGCTCGACGCGCTGCGCGCCACCGGGCACGAGGAGCTCGTCCGGCAGGCCGTGACGATCCTGTCGTTCCCCGAGCCGAAGGTCGACAAGGACCTGCGCCAGCGTCTGCGCTCGCACTTCGGCGCGCTGACGCGGGCCGTCGTCGAGGTGCCGCACGACCGGGCGCTCGTCACGGGCGGGCCGATCGACCACGCGGCGCTGCGCCCGTCGACGCGGGACGCGTGGCTGCGCGCGACCGCCGTGGTGGCCGACGGCCTCTGACGGGTCGCCCGGGACCGTGCGTCCCCGGTCGTCGGCGGGTGCAAGATCGGGGGAGGTCGCGACACCTGGGGGTGAGGGCGGTGCTCCGCGCGCCGCCCGCACGTCCGCACCGTCCGACCGCCGGGAGCCGCAGTGCCGTCGCACCCTCCGCACCTCGACGTCGTCCCGGACGGGCTCGAACCCGCGGGGGACCCCGACGGTGCCGTGCCCGCCGGGCGCCCCGGCGCCGTCCGGGACCCCGTCCCCGGACCCGCCCACGACGCCGCCTGGTACGACGCCCTCGTGCGCGCGCACGCCACCGCGGTGCACCGGTACGTCGCCCGGCGCGCGGGCGGGTCCGAGGCGGAGGACCTCACCGCCGACGTCCTGACGGTCGCGTGGCGCCGGCGCGACGACGTGCCGGACGGCGCCGAGCTGCCGTGGCTCTACCGCACCGCCGGCTACGTCGTCGCGAACCACCGCCGCAAGGGCCGGCCCGTGCCCGTGCCCGTCGCGGAGGTCCCCGACGAGCCGGACGCCGACGACCCGGCGCTCCTCGCCGTCCGCGACGACACCGTCCGCACGGTGCTGGCGAGGCTGTCCGCGCGCGACCGCGAGGTCCTGCTCCTGCACGCGTGGGAGGGGCTGACGGGCGAGGCGCTCGCGGCCGTCCTCGGGACGGCACGCGGTGGCGCCGACGCCGCCCTGTCGCGCGCCCGGTCGCGGCTGCGCGCCGCGTTCGCGGCCGTCGACGCCTGAGCCGCTGCAAGACCCGCACCCCCGACGACACAGACGGGGCAGGAGAGCGGCGACGGCGCCCGGTCCGCACGGACCGGCCGACGCCCCGCCCCGTCCCGTCCCGGCAGGAGGACCCCCATGGACGACACCCGCGACCCTCGGCGCGACGACGCCGACCCCCGGCGCGACGACGCACCCACCGCTGCCGGGGTCGTGGTCACGTCGGCTCCTCACGCTCGCGCGCCGAGGGGGCCGACGGCGCTGGCGCGACC
>NZ_JBFTEP010000252.1:0-1949 GCF_047229365.1 Cellulomonas pasadenensis
CACCCGACCCGCTCGCGCCCGGCGCCGGCGTCGAGCTGACCGTGACCGTGCCCGCGGGCGACGTCGGCCTGCTCGACCGGCCCGACGTGTGGGGGCCCCGCGGCCTGGCGGTCGAGGCCGTCGACGGCGCGCGCCGCGTGGGCCTCGAGCGCACGTTCGTGCTGTGGGCGCCCGAGGGGGCCATCCCGCAGGCGCGCGTCTCCGTCCTCGCACCCGTGGTGGGCCCGCCGACCGTCCCGGCGGGCGTCGACGGCGACGTGCCGGTGCCCGGCGACGGCCTCCAGACGCTCGTCGGGCCCGACGGCCGCCTCGCCGACGTGCTCGCCGTCGCGCGCGCCCACCCCGACGTGTCGCTCGCCGTCGACCCCGCGCTGGTCGCCGCGGCGCGCGCCGCCGACGGCGAGGCCGGCACCTGGGCGCAGGACCTCCTCGCCGTCGCCGCGGGTCGCGACGTCATGGTGCTGCCGTGGGGCGACCCCGACCTCACCGCGCTCGCGCACGCCGGCACGCCGGACCTGCTGCGCGCCGCCGTCGACCGGTCCCGCGCCGCCGTGGCCGGCGGCGACCGCCAGGACGCCCCGCTCGCCGGGCGCACCGACGTCCTGTGGGCGCCCGGCCCCACCACCGACCAGCCCACCGCGGCGCTCGCCGCGGACGCCGGCGCCGAGGTCCTCGTCCTGCGCCCCGGCGACCTGGCGCCCCGCGACGGCGAGGCCGGCGGCGCGCGCACCGACGCCGGCGGCGGGCTCGTGGGGCTCGTCCCCGACGAGGTGCTCACGCAGCTGCTCGTCGACCCGGAGTCCCTCGACCCCGACGCCACCCGCGCGACGGTCGTGCAGCGGGTGCTGGCCGAGCTGTCGGTGGTCGCGCGGTCCTCGGACGACGGGCCGCAGCACCTGCTCGTCGCGCCGCCGCGCGGCTGGACGCCCGACACCGAGGTGGTCGACGCCGTCCTCGGCGCGGTCCAGGACGCGCCGTGGTCGCGGCTGTCGTCCCTCTCGTCGCTGCTCGGCGCCTCGTCGGGCACCACCGCCCGCACGCCGCTGCCCGAGCAGACGTCCGTCGAGGCGGCCCTCGGACCGGAGGACGTGCGTCGGCTCGCCACGTCGCGCGCCGCGACGCAGGCGTTCGCCGCCGTGACGACCGACCCCGACGCGATCGTCGAGGGCGTGGACGAGGCCGTGCTGGCACCGCTCGCGACGGCGTGGCGCGCCGACCCGGCCGCGCGCGCCGGGCTCGTCGACTCCGTGACCGCGGCCGTCGACGCGCGCCGGACCGGGCTGGAGCTCGCGCCGACGAGCACCCAGAACATCATCAGCGCGAGCGGCGAGGTCCGGTTCTCCGTGCGCAACGCGCTGCCCGCCGACGCGACCGTGCGCGTGCGGACGACGCCGCGCAAGGCGTGCCTGCAGGCGGACGCGAGCGAGGCCGTCGTCGTGCCGGCAGGCGGCGAGGCGGCCGTGCCCGTGCCGGTGCGGGCGACCGCCAACTGCGACGTCGAGGTCGAGGCCGTGCTGACCAGCGCCGACGGCGTCGAGCTGTCCGCGCCCGTCACGTTCCTCGCCCGCGTCACGCCGACCATCGAGTCGGTCGGCACGGGCGTCGTCGGCGTGCTGCTGGCCATCGGGCTCGTGCTCGGCATCGTCCGGACCGTGCGACGCGGCCAGAGCGCGCGGCGCGGTGCGCGGCGCGTCCGCGAGGAGGAGGGCACGCGGCCGCTGCCGGTGCTCGGTGGGACGCCGGAGGGAGACGCGTGAGCGGGACGGGGTCGGCGGGCGGCGCGGGCACCACGGGGGCGGACCCCGACGGGGCCGCCGGGTCGGCCGGGCCGGCGCGGCCCCCCCCCGGGGCGGCGCGCGGGGGGGGGGGCCGGGGGGGTATAAAAAAAAACGACCCCCCCAGACACATAAGCCCCACGCGGGTGGGGGCGTGTGGGTTTAAAAGGGGGG
>NZ_JBFTEP010000253.1:0-1932 GCF_047229365.1 Cellulomonas pasadenensis
CCGGCCCGAGGCTCGTCCGCCGCATCGCGGTGCTGCGGCGCGCCGCGCGCGCGGGCCCGCGGCGCCCGTGTGAGGCTGACCGGACGCGCGCGTGGGCGGCACGCGCACCGGTGAGGAGGACGGTGGCGATGGCACGGCGGCCGACGGGCGCACGGGTCGCGGCGTCGAGCACGTGGACGGACCCGGACGGCGTGCGGATGCCGGCCGGCGAGGTGCACGGGTGGCTCGAGGGCACCAACCAGACGGTGTGCGGGATCCCCCTGAGCCGCGCGTCGTTGGCGCGGTTCCCGCACGTCGCCTGGGAGGACGCGCAGCCGGACACGGGTCGGCACGCCGACGAGGTGCGGCACGTCTGCACGCGGTGCCGCGGGGCGTTGCGCCCGCGCGAGGGCCGCGACCGCCGGTCCGTGCCGCGCCGCCCGTGAGCCCGCAGGTGCCGACGCCCCCGCACGGGGCCCGCGAGGACGGCGGGACGCTCGCCGGCGGCCCGTCCGGCGTGCGCGTCGTGGCGATGGCCGACACGCACGTGCCGGCCCGCGCCCGCGACCTGCCCGGGGCGCTGTGGTCCGCGGTGGACGCGGCCGACCTGGTGGTGCACGCCGGTGACTGGGTGCACGTCGACCTGCTCGACCGTCTGGAGGCGCGCGCGGCACGCCTGCTCGCGTGCCACGGCAACAACGACGGCCCGGACCTGCGCGCACGGCTGCCCGAGGTCGCCCGGCTGGTGGTCGCGGGCGTCCGGCTCGGAGTCGTGCACGAGACCGGCCCGGCCACCGGGCGGGAGCGGCGCGTCGACGGGAGGTTCGAGGACCTCGACGTCCTCGTGTTCGGGCACAGCCACATCCCCTGGGACAGCGTGACCCCGCGTGGCGTGCGGCTGCTGAACCCCGGGTCGCCGACGGACCGACGGCGTCAGCCGCACCACACGTGGCTGACGTGGACGACGGTCGACGGTGAGGTCCGCGACCTCGAGCTGCACCGGCTCCCGCCGCGCACCGCGCGGTGAGGCCGCCGGAGGGCACGACCGCCGCGCGGCGGTCGTGCCGGCCGGCGCCGAGAGGATGCTCAGAACCGGAACGGGATGGGTATGCCGCCGCAGCAGCACACGCCGCGCACGTCCGTCTGCGCCAGCAGCGCGGCTGCCTGGTAGCAGGCCACGAACCGTGCGGCGGTGGGGACGACCGAGCCGAGCACGCCACGGCGGGCCACGAGGTCCCGGACGGCGGCCGAGCACGAGGCGCCGCCGTGGGCGACCCGGTGCGCGCAGGCCCATCCCTTCCGAGGGGAGACGTTCCGCTGGTAGCCGCGGATGAGGCGGTCGACGACGACGGAGGCGATGGTCATCCCCGCACGCTAGGGGCGCCGCAGCGGCGACGCCCGGCGAGCGAGCGGGTGCGGCTGGGGCGGGCGCCGCGGGGCGACGCGCGGGAATGCCGGAGCGGTCCGCGCTGTTGGACCACCGTGGGTGCGGGGCACCGGAGGAGCACTCTCGGGCCGGCGTCGTACGGCACCGGCTGGTCGCGGAGCTACGTCGCCGAGCGGCTGGTTGACCTTCAGGCTCAGCTCCGCTAAGTTTGAGCGGTTGCCTCCTCCCGGGTGAGGCCGCAGCGGACGTCGTACCGACGGACGCGGGCGGCCTCCTGACAGGGACGGCGGGCGGCGCCGGCGGATCGCACGGATCACACCCACGGTGGCGAGAAGTGCAGAAAAGATCCGCTACGCTGGAATGGCTGCCCCAGGGCGAGCGGAATGCCTTTCCTGAAATCACCACGGTGGTTCCGGGAGGGAAAAACATCTGCTAGTCTGGACGCAGTCGGGCGGAAAGCCGAACGGTCACCACGGTGGTCCGGGAGGCGAAAACATCCGCTACGATGGTGAACGAGCCTCCTGCGGGATGCCGAAAGGCTGATCGAGGATGAGCGTCTGTTCCTT
>NZ_JBFTEP010000254.1:0-1922 GCF_047229365.1 Cellulomonas pasadenensis
TCGACAAGCCCGACCTCGCGTTCGTCGTGCACGGCGGGGCGCCGGCGTCGCCGGGGAGACGGCCGCCGCGCACGACGTGGTGGCGGACGACGCCGGGGCGCGCGCGTCGACGGTCGACGCCGACGGCTCGCGCTCCGCCGAGGTGGTGGCGGCCGGGCCGGTGGCCGAGGTCGTCCCCGCCGCGGTCGACGAGCCCGCGCGCTCCGGCGCCGCCGAGCCCGCGCCCACGTCGGCCGTCCCACGGCCGGCTGCGGACGAGCCGGTTGCCGACGAGCCTGCCGACGTCGCGCCCGCCGACGTCGCGCCCACCGACGCGACGGCGTCGGCGTCGGCGTCGGCGTCTGCCCCCGAGCCCCGGCCGACCGCGCTGCCGCCCCTCCCGCCGGACGACCTGCCGCCCGTCCCGGACCTCCCGGCTCCGCCGGAGCTGCCGACGGTCCCGGACCTGCCGCCGCCGCCCGCGGCGCCCGCCGACCCGATCGCGCTGCCGCTCGACGCCGCGCCGGCCGACCCCACGCCGCTCGACCCCGCGCCGGCCGGTGGCGGCACCGACGTGCTCGGCCTCCCCACCACGCCGGACGCGACGGCCGACGACGACGTGCAGGACACCGTGCTCGAGGACGGCTGGTGGCGCTCCGCGCCGGCGACGACGCCCGACGTGCTGCCGGCGCCGCCCGCCGCCGCGCCCGGTGCTCCTGCCGCCCTGCACGCCGCACCGGCGTCGACCGACCCGTGGGCGGCACCCGTGGCCGCGCCGGTCGCCACGCAGGACCCGCTCGACCCCTCCGACGACGACCACGACGGCATGACGATCCTGTCGAGCGACCTCGCGCGGCTCCGCGACCGCCTGCCCGCGTGGACGCACGACGCCGTGCCCGGGCCCTTCCCGACGCCGGAGCCGACCCCGCTGCCCGCGCGGCTGGTGCTGTCCACCGGGCTCGTCGTCGAGCTGGACCGCGCCGTGCTGCTCGGGCGCGCGCCGCAGGTCTCGCGCGTGACCGCCAAGGAGCTGCCGCGCCTGGTGACGGTGCCCAGCCCGAACCAGGACATCTCCCGGACGCACGCCGAGGTGCGGCTCGACGGCGACCACGTCGTCGTCACGGACCTCGACTCCACCAACGGCGTGCACGTGTCCCGCCCGGGCGAGGGCGTGCGCCGGCTGCCCGCGGGCGAGCCGAGCGTGGTCGCCACCGACGAGGTCGTCGACCTGGGCGACGGCGTGACGTTCACCGTGGAGCGGACGGCATGAGCGCCCCCGCGACGGCCGGCCCCGGGGGCCGGTCGTGACCCACCGCGCCCTCGTCGCGCCGTCCCGCGACGGCGACGTCACGGACGTGCCCGCGTCGCTCGGGCGGCGGTTCCTCGCCGTGGCCGTCGACCAGGTGCTGGTCGGCCTGCTGCTCGCGCCGTTCACGCTCGACGTGCTGCGCCGCGCGCTCGCCACCGCGCGGGCCGGGGACGCCGCGGACGTCGTCGTGGCGCCGGTCGGCGTCGGCGCGGTCGTCGCGCTCGTGCTGGCGACCCTGCTGGGCCTCGCGCAGTGGGTGCTGCACGGCCGCCTGGGCTGGACGCTCGGCCGCCGCCTGCTGGGCGTGCGGACGGTCGACGTGCACAGCCGCCGGCCCGTCGGCCTGCTGCGCGTGCTGCTGCGCGAGCTCGTCGTCGCCGCAGGTGCGCTCGCGTGCCTGGTCGGCCAGGTGGCGGTCCTCGTGTCGCCGGCGCTGGACCGCACGGGACGCAACCGCGGCTGGCACGACCGCGCCGTGGACGCCGAGGTGCTGCTCGCCGGTGCCCGGCGGCCCCGTCCGGGCGCCGCGGGCGGCGGCACCCCGATGGCCGTCTCCGGTCCGCTGGCCTCCGGCGGCACGGACGCCCCCGCCCCGGACGCGCCGTCCGCCGACGCGGGCGGCCCGCTCCCCACC
>NZ_JBFTEP010000255.1:0-1891 GCF_047229365.1 Cellulomonas pasadenensis
TGGGACTACATCGACCGGATCTGGCACACGCAGCCGGTGGTCGCCCGCTAGCGTTCCGACCCCTTCGTCGCGGCCCGGCCGCCCCGCTCCCGCGGGCGCCGGCGGGCCGCGCACGCCACCGCCGGCGGCCGCGGTGCCCCACCGTCATCCGCCCAGCGCCTGCCGGACGATGCCCGTGAGCAGACCCTTCACCTCGTTGCCCTTGAGGATGACGACGAGCAGGCCGGCGAAGCCGACCGCGGCGAGCGTCGCGATCGCGTACTCGGCGGTCGCCATGCCCGCGTCACCGGCCACGCGCCTAAGCCGCGTCACCGTCCCCGCGGCGCCGCCGACGGCCCCGGCCGCCCTGCCGTCGCTCGTCCCGTCGGGGGACACCGCGCCGGAGCCCTGCGCGGCGCGCGTCCTCGACGCGGGCTGCTGCCCACCGCCCGTGCCCTGTGTGTCCGTCATGCCAGCTCCTTTCGTCGGCCGCGGTCGCGGCACGCGCCCGCTGCGGGCGTCGCTCGCCGAGCGTCGCGGGGACGCCCGGGTGCGCGCGGGCCGGCGTCGCGCGCTCGTGGGCGGCACCGCGCCGCGCAGGGCTGTGGTCGGCTCGCGACGGCCCGGGCCACCCGCCGTTGCCGCCGCCGGGCGACACCGCACGGCGCTCGCCGCCGGTGCGTCCGTCCGTTCGGTCCGCGACGACCGGTCCGCGACCACCGGCCCGCCACAACCGGTCCGCGACAACCGGGTGCACGACGACGGCCCGACGACCTGTCGCGCCCCGCGTCACCACCCCAGCCCGCCCGCGAGCCCGAGCACCACAGGCACCAGGCCCAGCAGCGCGAACGCCGGCAGGAAGCACAGCCCGAGCGGCAGCGTGAGCCGCACGGCGAGGCTCCCGGCCGCGGTCCGCACCCGCGCGCGCCGGTCGCGGCGCACCCGGTCGGCGGCGGCGCGCAGCTGCGGACCCGGGGACGCACCGGCCTCCCAGCCCGTGGCGAGGGCAGCACCGACCGCGGCTGCCGCGGGCGGTGCGTCCGCCCACGCCGACGCCCAGGAGCCGCCGAGCTCGAGCGTGCTGCCCGCCCGCACGAGCGCGGCGCCGTCCGCGCCGCCGAGGTGCCGGCCGACCACCGCGAGGGTGCGCGGCAGCGCCGACCCCGCCGCGAGCGCCCCGGCGCACAGGTCGAGCAGGAACGCGGCGTCGACCACCGGCGCCCCCTGTCCCCCACGGAGCCCGCCCCCGCGCCGCGCCGCACGCCCCGGCTGCCCGACGCTCTCGCGCCGGTCGTCGCGCGTCCACCCTCCCACCCCGGCCCGCTTCGCCCCGGCCCGCTCCACCCCCGCCCGCAAGACCGACCTCCGCCCGACCCACCACGGTCCCGAGCCGACGACGGTCGCGGCCACGACGACGAGACCGACGCCGAGCGCCGCCCCGCTCACGCGGTGCCGCCGGCTGCCCGGGCACTTCGCAGGAGCGCACCGACCCACGCCCGCCCGGCGAGCACGAGCACCGCCCCCAGCACCCCCGCGGCGGTGCCCGGCCCGCCGGCGGCCAGCACCTGCCACGGCCGCGCACCGAGCGCGGCCCCCACGAGCAGGCCGAGCGCGGGCAGCAGGACGAGCACCCGCGCCGTCGCGCGGGGGCCCGCCAGGGCCGCCGCGACCTCGCCGGCGTGCTCGGCGTCGGCCGCCACGGCGGCCGCGAGCTGCTCGAGCACGTCCGCGAGCGGCGCCCCGAGCTCGGCGGCGGTGCGCGCCCCGGCGAGCACGGCGTGCACGCGGGACGCGGCGGCGTCGTCGGGTCGCACGCGCACCCGTGCCCGTCGCGAATCACGCCCGCGCCGTCGCTCCACGAGCGCCAGCAGGACCGGCGCGGGTGGCACGACGCCGGCGACCACGCCCGCGC
>NZ_JBFTEP010000256.1:0-1814 GCF_047229365.1 Cellulomonas pasadenensis
AGTCTCGTGGGCTCGGTGATTTGTATCATAGACTGGCGTCGGCGTGGGCGTGGCGCTCCGCGTCGGGGCGGGCGCCGCGGTCGGCTTCCGCGTGGGCGCCGGGGTGGGCGACGCCGTGGGCTTCCGCGTCGGCGTCGGCGACGCCGTCGGCGTGCGCGTCGGGGTCGGCGACGCGGTCGGCTTCCGCGTCGGCGCGGGCGCCGCGCCCTCGACGTCGTAGCCCACGACGCGCACGGTCAGGCTGACGCTGGCCGCCGAGCTGTGCAGCGTGACCTCGCGACCGGCACCGCGCAGGTCCACCTGGACGTGCGTGTTGCGCGGGGCGCGCGTCGGTGTCGTCATGGCCGGGTCCGCCAGGCACGCCCGCGTCGTGCCGTCGCCGGGGCACACCGCGACCTTCGTCGGTCGCCACGCGAGCCGGCCCGTCACCGAGAGCCGCACGCCCGTGGCGCGGGCGGGCACCGGGAGCCGCAGCGTGTGCGTCCCGCCGGGCCCGACGACGTGGTTGGTCAGCACCCGCTCGTCCAGCGTCACGAACGTCGTGGCCGCCTCGGCCGGTGCGTCCCGGAACACGGCCGGTGCCGTCGCCAGGCCTGCCGCGAGGAGGGCCGTCACGGCCGCCCCCACCACCCGGCGTCGTCGACGCCCTCGTCGCTCCTCGTGTCGCCGGTCTGCGCGCGTTGCCGTCATCTCGGTACTCCCCGTCGGCGGCGGGACCGCTGGCCCCCGGATACGGGAGGCGACACTAGGACACCCCCGCCGAACGGGTGAAGAACGGACAAACGTCACCCACACGTGTCAGTGGTGGGCGCGCGACCACGGGCCGCGCCAGCACGGCGCGCTCACCTGGGACGTCGACCGGATCGTGACGCGACCGAGACGTTGCTGTGATGTCCGTCACACCGGCGCGTTCGCCAGTGCCCGCATCTCCCGGTACCACTTCCGCGCGGCGGCGGCCGTGAAGGCGGCCGTGCACCCCACCAGCACGGCGTAGACGACGAGGAACGCGCCCGGGACCGCGAGGAGCAGGAACGACAGGCACAGGACGCCGTAGTCCGTCGGGGCCACCAGCAGGGAGCGGAGCCACGGCGCGCGCCCGCCCGTCGCCGCTGTGCTGCGCACGCCGTGCGCGCGCCGCAGCTGCTCGGTGAGGATCATCGCGAAGAACAGCACCGAGCCGACGACGACGTGCACCAGCGGCACCACGGCCCAGACCGGGTCCGCCCAGCCGTGCACGTGCATGCCGACGAGCAGCGCGACCGGCAGCGTCACGATCTTCACGGCGTCGACCACGTGGTCGAGCCACTCCCCCGCGCTGCTGCCCGTGCCGGTGAGCCGCGCCACCTGCCCGTCGGCCGAGTCGAGCGCGTAGCCGAGCACCAGGCACGCCGTCACGGCCACCGCCTGCACGACCCCGGCGGGCAGCACCGCGAGCAGCGCGACGCCGGTGAACGTGGCGAGCGCGCTCAGCCCGGTCACCTGGTCCGGCGTCAGCCCCGCGCGGTAGGCCCACGCGGCGAGGTGCCGGCCGAGCCGCCGGTTGACGAACCGCGAGTACGCGGGCGCGCTGCGGGCCGCCTGCTTCTGCGCGGACCGCAGCCGCTCGAGCACCTCGCGGTGGGACTCCCGCGACGCCGGACGACGGCCCGCGCGCCCCGGGCCCCGGGCCGGCCGTGTCCCGGCCGCACCCGTCCCGGTGGGCTCCGTCGTGGTCGTGCCCGTCGTGGTCGTGCCCGTCGTGGTGGTGCGGCGGATCGTGTCGAGCAGGTTCAGGCCGAGGTTCTTGCGGTCCTCCGGTACGTACGCGATGCCGT
>NZ_JBFTEP010000257.1:0-1752 GCF_047229365.1 Cellulomonas pasadenensis
GCGTCACGGCGGCGGCCGCGTGCGGCGTGCGGCTCGCGCGCCGCGAGCCGACCGGCGCCGCGGTCGCCGGGCTCGTCGTGGCCGCGGTGTGCGCGGGCGTCGCCGCGCTCGCGGGCGAGGCCCGGGCGTTCTTCCTGCCGAGCATGGCGCTGCCCGTCGTCTTCGTGCTCGCCTACGTGGTGTCGCTCGCGGCCGGCCGGCCGCTCACCGGGTTCATGGTCAACCGCCTGGTGGGCGGCCCGCGCGACTGGACCCGGCACCGCGCCCTGCGTCGCGTCTACACGCTCACCTCGGTGGTGGGCCTCGTGATGGCCGCGGCGAACCTCGCCGTCCGCGTCGTGCTCTACCGCGCCGACGAGCCGGCGGCGCTCGCGGTCGTGCAGGTGGTCGCCACCTCGCTGTTCGCCGTGCACGTCGCGGTCACCCTCGTCGCCGCCCGCCGCGCAGCCGGCGGGCCTGTCGACGCAGCCCTTCCGCCGGCCCGCGCGCCGCGCGGCTGACCCACCCAGAACCAGGAGCGACACCATGCCTCGTACACCGTCCTACTCCCTGCCCGACCTGACCGGCCGGCGCGCCCTCGTCACCGGCGCCAGCGACGGGATCGGGCTGGGCATCGCCCGCCGACTCGCCCTCGCCGGGGCCGAGGTCCTCCTCCCCGTGCGCAACCGGTCCAAGGGGGAGGCGGCCGTCGCCCGGATCCGGCACGAGCACCCGGCCGCGCTCGTCTCGCTGCACCACCTCGACCTGGCCTCGCTGGCCTCCGTGGAGGCCCTGGGCCGGGAGCTGCGGGTCGACGGCCGGCCGATTTACCTGCTGGTGAACAACGCGGGGGTGATGACCCCGCCGGAGCGGCAGACCACCGTCGACGGCCTCGAGCTGCAGCTGGGCACCAACCACCTCGGGCACGTCGCCCTGGTCGCGCACCTGCTGCCGCTGCTCACGGCGGGCGGGGCGCGCGTCACCTCCCAGATCAGCGTGGCGGCGCGCGGCGGGTCGGTGCACTGGGACGACCTCAACTGGGAGCGCGACTACGACGGCCGGCGCGCGTACGGCCAGTCGAAGATCGCCCTCGGGCTGTTCGCGCTCGAGCTCGAGCGGCGCAGCCGCGCGGCCGGCTGGGGGATCACCAGCAACCTCGCGCACCCCGGGGTCGCGCCCACCAGCCTGCTCACCGCACGCCCCGAGCTGGGCCGCGACCGCGACACCCCGCAGATCGCGGTCATCCGCCGGCTCTCGCGCGCGGGGATCCTGCTCGGGACCCTCGAGAGCGCGCAGCTGCCCGCGCTGTACGCCGCGACCTCGCCGCAGGCGGGCGGCGGGCGGCTCTACGGCCCGGACGGCCCCGGCAACCTCGGCGGCGGCCCGGCGGAGCACCGCCTCTACCGGCCCCTGCGGGACGCGACGGAGGCCGACCGGGTGTGGCGGGTCTCGGAGGAGCTGGCCGGGGTGTCGTTCGCGTCGGCGGCCGCGCTCTGACGGCCGGCCGGGCACCGTGACGGGGAAGGTGGGTGCGGTGCGGCCGGCGTCGTGCACGGCGGGCCGGTCGCGCCGCGCCCTGGGCACGGTGCACGCGTGTGTGCCATGGTGCGGCGTCCGGTTCGTCCCCCCGCATCCCACGCCCCCTCGGAGTGCGCCTTGCCGATGACGCCCATGGCCCCCCGTCCCCGACGCGCCCGTCGCGTCCCCCTCGTCCTCGCCGCAGCCGCGGCGCTCGTCGCCCCGCTCGCGGCGCCGGCGGCCGCCGGTCCGGCC
>NZ_JBFTEP010000258.1:0-1719 GCF_047229365.1 Cellulomonas pasadenensis
TGCCGGGCGTGGCCGTGTGCGGCGCGTGGGCGGCCGGGACGGGGCTCGCGTCGGTGGTGCCGGACGCGCGCGCGGCCGCGGCGACGCTGCTCGCCGAGGCGCCCGGCGCGACGGACGAACCCGCGCGGAATTGATCTGAGGAAAGGCGAGCCTTACCATTTCCGCAGCGGGTGTGACGACGTCCTGACGCATTGTCAGAATGGGCCGCGGTCGGTGTGACGCGGACCTGACGAATTGTCATCACGCCGCCGCGGAAAATGTGAGAACGCGCACCACGGGCGCCCGCGGCTTCGACATCACCACGCCGCGGGTCGAGACTGGACCCATGCCCCAGCACGTCCGTGTCGGTACCCGTGCGAGCGTGCTCGCCCTCACCCAGACCGGCCACGTCGCCGACGCGCTCGCCGCGCTGGCCGACCTCACGGTCGAGACGGTGCGCGTGCGCACCGAGGGCGACCGGGTCTCCGCGCCGCTCGCCACGCTCGGCGGCACCGGCGTCTTCGTCACCGCGCTGCGCGACGCGCTCCTCGACGACCGCTGCGACGTCGCCGTGCACTCCCTCAAGGACCTGCCGACCGGCGACGCCGACGGCCTGACCGTCGCCGCGATGCCCGTGCGGCAGGACCCCCGCGACGCGCTGTGCGCGCGCGACGGCCTCACGCTCGCCGAGCTGCCCGCGGGCGCCCGCGTCGGCACCGGCTCGCCGCGCCGCGCCGCGCAGCTACGGGCCCAGCGCCCCGACCTCGAGGTCGTCGACATCCGCGGCAACGTCGACACCCGGCTGCGGCGCGTGCGCGGCGCCGTCCCCGTCGAGGGCGCCGCACCGGCACCGACAGCCACGCCCGTCGCGACCGGCGGCGGCTCGCCCGTCGGCGACCTCGACGCGGTCGTGCTGGCGGCCGCCGGGCTCGCCCGCCTCGGCCGGCTCGACGCCGCGACCGAGCTCTTCGCACCCGACGTCCTGCTGCCCGCGCCGGGCCAGGGGGCGCTCGCCGTCGAGGTCCGCGCCGCCGACGCGACCGGTGACAGCCCGCTCGCGCAGGCGCTGCGCGCGCTCGACGACGCCCCGACGCGGCGTGCCGTGGTCGCGGAGCGGGCGGTGCTCGCGCGGCTCGAGGCCGGCTGCGCCGCGCCGATCGGGGCGTGGGCCGAGCTCGACGACGACGGCGTCCTCACGCTCGACGCCACGGTCGTCGCCGTCGACGGCACGCGGTCCCTGCGCCGGCGCACGAGCGGGCCGGCGGGGGACGACGACGACGCCCGCGCGCTCGGTAGCGCACTGGCGGAGGAGCTGCTCGCCGCGGGCGCCGGCGACCTCGCGCCGCTGGGCGTCAGCTCGTGACGACGGTCCCGCCGGGCGGCGGCGCGGACGCGGGTGCGGGTGCGGTGCCGGAGCGGACCACGGCGGCGGCCACCGGAGCGCACGCCGACGGCCCGCTCGCCGGCCTGCGCGTCCTCGTCCCGCGCCCGCCGCTCGACGCGCCCGGCGACACCGCCCCCAGCCCGGCCGCGATCGCGCTGCGCGCCGCGGGTGCCGAGCCGGTCGTCGTCCCGCTCGTCCGCACCGTCCCCGTCGAGGACACGACCGTCCTCGACGACGCCCTGCTCGCGCTCGGCGCCGGCTGGTACGGCTGGCTGGCCGTGACCAGCCAGGCGGCCGTCGCGGTGCTCGCGGACCGGGCCACCGCGACCGACGGCGGCCTCGCCGAGGTCGTCGCG
>NZ_JBFTEP010000259.1:0-1698 GCF_047229365.1 Cellulomonas pasadenensis
CTGCAGGACGCCGTCGCACGGCGCGACGCGGCCGACGCGCACCGGCGCGCGCTGGTCGACGAGCTGCGGGCGCGCGTGGCGGCGGAGGTGCCCGACGTGGAGGTCGTCGGCGACCCGGCCGCGCGGCTGCCGCACGTGGTCACCTTCTCCTGCCTGTACGTCGACGGCGAGGCGCTCGTGACCCGCCTCGACCGGGAGGGCCTCGGCGTGGGGTCGGGCTCGGCGTGCACGTCCGGCGCGCTGCAGCCGAGCCACGTGCTGGCGGCGATGGGCGTGCTCACGCACGGCAACGTCCGGCTGGCGCTGCCCGTGCACGTCCACGCCGAGGACGTGCGGCGCCTGTGCGACGTGCTGCCGCGCGTCGTCGCCGACGTCCGGGCCGCCGCGGGAGCGACGGGGCTGTGAACGACGACGTGCGCGCCGGCGCGGGCGCGCTCGGGGACGACGGTGGCGCAGCACGTCCCGTCGAGGTCGACGCGCGCGGCCTGCGCTGCCCGGCGCCCGTGCTGCGGGCGGCCGTCGCGGCCCGCAGCCTGCCGGCGGGCACGCTGCTGCGCGTGCTGGCCACGGACCCGGCGGCGGCCGTCGACCTGCCCGCGTGGGCGCGCATGCGCGGGCACGCGGTGGTCGCCTCCGACCGCCCGGGCCGCCGTCCGGGTGACGACGCGGGCGGCGACGCCGGCGACGAGGTCGCGGTCACGGTGCGGCTCGGTGGCTGAGCCCGCCGACGCACGCGGGCCCGCGGCCGGTCTCCGGCCGCGGGCCCGCGGGTGCTGCTGGTGGCGTCGTGCCCGGTGGGGCGAGAGGTCAGGCGAACGACCCGCCGCAGGCGCAGGAGCTGCCGGCGTTCGGGTTGTCGATCGTGAAGCCCTGCTTCTCGATCGTGTCCGCGAAGTCGATGGTGGCGCCCTCGAGGTACGGCACGCTCATGCGGTCCACGACGACCTCGACGCCGTCGTAGTCCTTGGTCGCGTCGCCGTCGAGCAGGCGCTCGTCGAAGTACAGCTGGTAGATCAGGCCGGAGCACCCGCCGGGCTGCACCGCCACGCGCAGGCGCAGGTCGTCACGACCCTCCTGCTCGAGCAGCGTGCGCACCTTGTCGGCCGCCACGTCCGTGAGCTGGACGCCGTGGGTCGCGGTCTGCGTGGTCTCGCTCATGTCACTCCCGGTTCAGCCAGAGACGGTCCTCGACGGTGCAAACACCGTCGACCGGGCCGTTGTTCCCGCCCAGCGTACGCCCGCGGCGCGGCCGGCCCGGCTCCCGTGCGTGCGTCGTGGACGACGCGTCACGCGGGCGACCAGGTGCGCGCCACCCGCGCGGTGCGGGCGGCCAGCGTGCCGGCGGGGTCGGACAGCGCGGCGGCGACCTGCTCCGCCCCGTCCGCGACGGCGTAGGCGGCGGCGACGCCCGCGGCGGACAGCTCCCGCCGGCCCACGAGCACCTCTCCGGCGACGACCACGGTCGGGACTGCGAGCGGCAGCGCACGGGCCGCGACCTCCGCGACGACCTTGCCGTGCAGCGACTGCCAGTCGGTACGTCCCTCCCCCGTGACGACGACGTCGTGCGCGGCGATCCGCGCCGGCAGGTCGACCGCGTCGGCGACGAGCGAGGCCCCGGGCAGCAGCCGCCCGCCGAGCAGCGCGAGCGCGAAGCCCGTGCCGCCCGCGGCTCCGGCGCCGGGCAGGCCGGTCCAGCGG
>NZ_JBFTEP010000260.1:0-1555 GCF_047229365.1 Cellulomonas pasadenensis
GAACCAGCCGGCGGTGCCGACGGCGAGGACCGTCACGGCGGCGACAGACGCGTACTGCGCTGTGCGCGTGGCACGCCGGCGGCGCACGTCGCGGTGGATCGCGGCCAGCTCGGCCGCGTCGGCGCGGGTCTCGCGCTCACGGTGCTCGAGCGCGTCCAGCGCGCCCGTCAGGCGTGCGGTCAGATCATCGGTCACGACGGGTCTCCTCCCGGCCGACGAGGTGCACGGGCGCCGCGTCGGCGGCCGGTGCGGCGGTGGTGCCCAGACGGGCGTTGAGGGTGGCGATGCCGTCGCTGACGTACCGCTTGACGGCACCCTCACTGAGGCCGAGCAGCTGCGCGGTGTCCTTCACCGACAGGTCGTCCAGGTGCCGCAGCAGCACGCACGCACGCTCGCGCGGGCTCAGGTCCGCCAGCGCAGCCACCACGTCGGCCCCCAGCACGTCCGGGTCCGGGTCCGTCACCGCGTGCTCCGTCATGACCGCCAGCCGCGCCACGGTGTGCCGCTCCCGGCCCCGCCGGCGCGTGCCGTCGACGAACCGGGACACGATCGCCCGGCACACGTACTGCTCGGCCTGCTGCACCGACCCGAACGTCGCCCGCGCCGCGAACGTCGAGACCAGCGCGTCGTGCACCAGGTCCACCGCCTCGGCACGCGACCCGGACACGAGCGTCGCCCGCGCCACCAACGCGCCGTACCTCTCCTGCACCAGCGCGTCGAGCGCCGGCTGCCACCGACCGCTCACGCCACCCACCGTCCCGGCACTGTGCCCTCCTCGTCCGTGTCGGGAGTACAACGCAGGCGCCTCCAGCACGGTTGGGTGCCACGCGCACCCCCGGGGCGAGTTCGCCCGCACGCCCGGCCCTACGGAGTCCGACGTCACGAGGTTGTGGGCACCGGCGCGGGGACCCCCGGGGCATAGCCTGTCCCGCGTGCAGGTGCTCTCCGACCTCCGGGCGCTCTGGCCGCTGAGCGGCTTCCGGCGCCTCTTCGCCGTGCGGCTGGTCAGCCAGTCCTCCGACGGCATGTTCCAGGTCGGGCTGGCGACGCTGTTCTTCTTCTCGCCGGAGAACGCGAGCACCGCCACGGGCGTCGCGGCGGCGTTCGCGGTGCTGCTGCTGCCGTTCACGGTGGTCGGTCCGTGGGCCGGGGTGCTGCTGGACCGGTGGCGGCGCCGGCAGGTGCTGCTGTGGGGCAACCTCGTGCGGGTCGGCCTGACGCTGACGATCGCCGTGATCATGCTGACGAGCGGCGTGACGCCCGCCGTGTACGTGCTGGCGCTGGTGACGCTGTCGGTCAACCGGTTCCTGCTGTCGGCGCTGTCGGCGTCGCTGCCGAAGGTCGTCGACGGGCCCCTGCTGCTGACCGCGAACTCGCTGACGCCGACGCTCGGCGCGGCCGCGGCGGGCGTCGGCGGAGCGATCGGGTTCGTGCTCGGGCTCGTGCTGCCGGCGGGACGCGTCCGCGACGCGACCGCCCTCCTCGTCGCGGCCGCCGTCATGGCGTGCGCGTCCGCGCTGGCCACGCGGCTCGGCGCGGAGCAGCTCGGCCCCGA
>NZ_JBFTEP010000261.1:0-1508 GCF_047229365.1 Cellulomonas pasadenensis
GTACTGACCGGCGCGGACGCGGGGGCGGCGGCCGGCGGGCGCCCCCCGGCGGGCGCGCGGTCGTGGGCGGACCGGCCGCGACGGGCTGCCGGTCCCGCGACCTGCGACGGGACGGGCGCCGGTCGCGGCGGGTCGCGGTCGCCGACCGCGCGACGGGCAGGCAGACTGCGCCCCGTGATGTCGGTCTCCGGCGGTGCGGGCGGACCTGGCGCGGCGCGCGCCGGGCGCCTCGACCTGCACCGGGACGGCGGCACGCTGCGCGTGGTCCTGCACGGTGCCGTCGACCTGCACGTGCGCGAGCACGACGCACCGGCCCTGTGGGCGCAGCTCGACGAGCCGGGGGTCCGCGCCGTGGCCGTCGACGCGTCCGACGTGTCGTTCCTCGACTCGAGCGGGCTGTCCGTCGTCGTGCGGCTGGTGCGGGACGCGGCCGAGCTCGGCCTGCCCGTCCACGTGGAGGCGCTTAGCCGGCCCGTCGCCGAGCTGCTCGACCAGACGGGCGTGCGGGCGTGGATGGACGACCTCGCGGCGTCGTCGCCCCGGGACGGCCGCACCGTCGGCTGAGCACCGCCGGGCACGTGCCGGTGCGCCGTCGGGGACGGCCGCACAGGCGGCTCAGCACCGCCGGACGTGCCGGTGCGCCGTCCGGGGACGGCCGCACCGGCGGCTCAGCACGTCGGTGCGTGCGCCGGTGCGGGGATGCCGGGCCGGGAGGGACGGCGCCGGCGTTCGCCGCGACCGTGCGTCGGCCCGTGGCCGCCGGGCGGTCAGCGGCCCCGGAGCCGGTCGATCTCGCGCCGCTCCCGCTTCGTCGGACGACCCGCGCCGCGGTCGCGGACCCCGGCGACGGCCACGTGCTCACGCGGCACGGGCGCGGGGGAGCGGTCGAGGTACGACGCACGCGCGACCTCGGCGGACACACGCTTGACGAGCAGCCGCTCGACGACGACGAGACGTTCGCGCGCGCCGCCGCGCACCAGCACCTCGTCCCCGGGCACGACCTGCGTGGCCGGCTTGGCGCGCTCGCCGTTGACGCGCACGTGCCCGGCGCGGCACGCCGCACCGGCCGCGGACCGGGTGGGGAAGAGGCGGACCGCCCAGGTCCAGGCGTCGACGCGCACCTTCCCCAGCGGCTGGGCCATCGTCGTCCTCCTGCGGTCGTGCGGCACCGGCCGTCCCCCGCGGCCGCCGGCCCACCCAGCCTGCCACGCGCCGCACCCTCCACGACGCCCCTGCAGCGGCCGCCCGGTCCGTGCCCGCTCCCGCAGCCGACGCGCCCCGCGCGCAGCCGCCCCACCGACCTCGCCGGTCCACGGCCGACCGCGCGCGTACGACGCCGAGCTCACCGGTCCGCCGCCGACCTCGCCGGTCCGCCGCCGCGTTCGCCGGTCCGCCGCCGTGTTAGCCGATTAACCGCCGACCGCGCCGGTTCGGCGCCGAGCTCGCCGGTTCGAGCGGGCGACCTCCGCGGCGAGCGGGCGACGTCGGTGACTGCGGACGGTGCCCGG
>NZ_JBFTEP010000262.1:0-1501 GCF_047229365.1 Cellulomonas pasadenensis
GGCGAGGCGTCGGCGGCCGCCCCCGCACCGACGCCCGGTGCCGGTGCCGGTGCCGGTGCCGCGACCGGTGGCACGGCCGGCGCCACGGCGGTCGGCACGGCGGTCGACGAGGACGCGTACGTCGTCCCGGCGGGCACGGTGGTCACGGCCGCGCCCGGCCTGCTCGCGCGGCTCGGGGCCGAGGCCCTCGGCTCGTTCGTCATCGTGCTCGCGGGCGTCGGCATCGCGCTGTACGCGACGTTCAGCAACGCGGGCGGCGGCCTGGCGATCGCGCTCGGCTTCGGTATCGCGCTGCTCGCCAGCATCGTCGCGTTCGGCGCGGTCTCGGGCGGCCACTTCAACCCGGCCGTGACGTTCGGCGCGTGCCTCGCCGGCCGGACCCCGTTCCGCGACCTGCTCCCCTACTGGCTCGCCCAGGTCGTCGGCGCGGCGCTCGCCGCGGCCGTGCTCTACCTGACGATCCCCGCCGGCCTGCCGGCCCTCATCAGCCAGACCGGCGACACCTCGCGCCGCGGCCTGTTCAGCGGCGCCGCGAACGGCTTCGACGAGCACTCCCCGCTCTCGCGCCTCTCGGGCGACCAGGCCGAGTTCACCCTCGTGTCGGCGCTGCTCATCGAGGTCGTGCTGACGGCCGTGCTCGTCGGCGTCATCCTCGGCGCGACCGACCGCCGCGCCCACAAGGCGCACGTGCCGTTCGCCGTCGGCCTCTCCTACGCCGCGCTGCTGCTCGTCGCGTACCCCGTGACGAACGGGTCGCTGAACCCGGCCCGCTCGCTCGCCGCCGCCATCTTCTCGGAGCGCTGGGCACTCGAGCAGGTGTGGCTGTTCTGGGCCGCGCCGCTGCTCGGCGCGGCGATCGCCGCGCTCGTCTACCGCGCGTTCGCGACCGAGCCGACCGAGGACTCGCTCTTCGGCGAGGACGAGACGTACGTCGTCGAGGACGACGTCGTGGTCGTCGAGGAGCGCCGCGCCTGACGCGTCCCGCACCCGCACCACCGCGAGCGTGCGTCCCGGCCCCGAGGGGTCGGGACGCACGCTCGTCGCACGTCGGGCCGCGGCCGCGTCGGGGTCCCGCGCGGGCGTCCGCTCAGGCGGTCGGAGCCACCCAGGCGAGCGTCGCCAGGGCCACCGCGGCCAGCACGAGCGTCGCGACGTCGAGACTCTTCGCCCGCACGCCGAACGCGGCCGGCCCCGGGGACGGCAGCACCGCACGGGCGACCGCGAGCACGAGGAGCAGCAGCGCGAGCGCGGACGCGCCCACGGCGGCGTCCCACACGTACGCGGCGCCGACGCTGACGGCGACGCCGCCGACCGTCCAGAACAGGGACGCGTTGCGGCCCGCCGCCAGCGAGGCGCGCGCGATCGCCCGGGGGTCGAGCGGGCGCTCCTCGGGCGGCACCTCCGGGGCGGGGGGCTCGCCGGGGGCCGGCGGCTCACCCAGCAGCTGCGGCTCGCCCGGCCGCTGCGGGTCGCCGGGCAGCTGCGGCCCGCCGGGCACGTG
>NZ_JBFTEP010000263.1:0-1476 GCF_047229365.1 Cellulomonas pasadenensis
TTTCACGCATAAGACGGCATACGAGTTCGGAGTTTGTTTCTCGTGGGGTCGTAGATGTGTATAAGCGACCGGTGCGCGCCCGCGGCGGCCGGGCGCCCGCCGGCGTGGACGTCACGCTGCGGCCCGGGCGGGTCGTGGCGCTCGTCGGGCCGTCCGGCGCGGGCAAGACGACGACCGTCGAGGCGCTGCTGGGCCTGCTGACGCCCGACGCCGGGACCGTGCGGCTCGTCGGCGCGGACGGCGCCGCCGTGGACGTCGCGGACGTCGACCCGGGGACGTGGTGGCGGCAGGTGACGTGGCTGCCGCAGCGCCCGGTGCTCGAGCCGGGCACGCTCGACGCCCTGCTCGGCTCCCCCGTGCCGGCCGACCGCGACCGGGCGGCGGCGCGCACGGGCCTCGACGCCGTCGTCGCCACGCTCCCGGACGGGTGGGCCACCGCGCTCGGCACCGGCGGCGCCGGCCTGAGCGTCGGGCAGCGCCAGCGGCTCGCCCTCACGCGCGCGCTGCTGCACCCGACGGCGATCGTCGTCCTCGACGAGCCCACCGCGCACCTCGACGCGGCGGGCGAGCGCGTCGTCCTCGACACGGTCGACGCCCTGCGCGCCGCGGGCAGCGCGGTGCTGCTCGTCGCCCACCGGCCGAGCCTGGTGGCGCGGGCGGACGACGTCGTGCCCGTCGGTGCCGCGGCGGACGACCTCGTCGGGGCCGGGACGCCGTGAGCGCGCCGACGACCGCGCGGGCCACGACGCCCGGACCCGGCGCCACGACGCCGGGCGCGGACCTCGCACCCGCCCGACCGCCGCGCGGCACGCTGCGCCGCGCGGTCCGCCTGCTCGACGCCGACCCGCGCCGCGTCGCGCTCGCGGTGCTGCTCGGCACGCTCGCGCTCGGCTGCGCGGTCGCCCTCGCCGCCGTGTCCGCGTGGCTCATCGCCCGCGCGTCGCAGATGCCGCCGGTGCTCACGCTGTCGGTCGCGACGGTGGCCGTCCGCACGTTCGGGATCGGCCGCGGGGTCCTGCGGTACCTCGAGCGCCTCGTGTCGCACGACGTCGCCCTGCGCGGCATGGTCGCGCTGCGCACGACGCTGTACGCGCGGCTGGCCGCCGGCCGCGGTGAGGCCGTGCTCGCGGTGCGCCGCGGTGACCTGCTCGCCCTCGTGGGCGCGGACGTCGACGCGGTGGGCGACGTCGTGGTCCGCGGCCTGCTGCCCGGGGCGGTCGCCCTGGTGCTCGGGGTCGGCTCGAGCGCGGCGATGGCGCTGTTCTGGCCGCCGGCCGGCCTGGCCCTCGCCGCGTGCCTGGTGCTGGCGGGCGTCGTCGCGCCGTGGGTGACCGCGGTCGGCGCGCGGCGCGCCGAGGAGCGCGGGGTGCGGGCGCGCGCCGACATGACGGCCACGGCGCTCGGCGTCCTCGACGACGCCGGCCCGCTCGCGGTCGCGGGGCGCCTCGACGCGGAGCTCGCGGCCCTGCGCGACGC
>NZ_JBFTEP010000264.1:0-1415 GCF_047229365.1 Cellulomonas pasadenensis
GGCCCGGGCGCGCGTGCGGGCTCGGGCGCGCGGCGTGTGCCGGTCACCGCCGCCGTCTACGTTGACGCCATGACCGACACGCGCGAGCGCGACGCCGTCGCGCCCCGGGCCGCGACCGACCCCGCCCTCCCCCGGCCGGGCGCGGACGCGAGCACGGCCCTGCTCACCGACCGCTACGAGCTGACGATGCTGCAGGCCGCGCTGGCCGACGGCACGGCGCACCGCCGGTGCGTGTTCGAGGTGTTCAGCCGCCGCCTGCCGCACGGCCGCCGCTACGGCGTGCTCGCCGGCACCGGCCGCGTGCTGGAGGCCTTGGACACGTTCCGGTTCGGCACCGCGGAGCTCGACTGGCTCGCGGACGAGGGCGTCGTCGACGACACGACCCTCGACTTCCTGGCCGGCTACCGGTTCACCGGCTCGGCCGTCGGGTACGCCGAGGGCGAGATGTTCTTCCCGCAGTCGCCGGTGCTGGTCGTCGAGGGCACGTTCGCCGAGGCGGTGCTGCTCGAGACGCTCGTCCTGTCGGTCCTCAACTACGACTCCGCGATCGCGTCCGCCGCCTCCCGCATGACGAGCGCCGCGGTCGACCGGCCCTGCCTGGAGATGGGGGCCCGGCGCGCGCACGAGCACGCGGCGGTGGCGGCCGCCCGCGCGGCGGTGGTCGCCGGGTTCGCCGCGACGTCGAACCTCGAGGCCGGCCGCCGGTACGGGCTGCCGACCATCGGCACGGCGGCGCACGCCTACACGCTCCTGCACGACGACGAGCCGTCGGCCTTCGCGTCGCAGGTCGCGGCGCTCGGGTCGGGCACCACGTTGCTCGTCGACACGTACGACGTGCGGCGCGGCGTGGAGAACGCGCTCGCGGCCGCGGGGACGGGCCTGGGTGCCGTCCGGCTCGACTCCGGCGACCTGGGCGTGCTCGCGCACGAGGTGCGCGCCCAGCTCGACGCCGCCGGCGCCCGCGACACGCGGATCGTCGTGACGTCCGACCTCGACGAGCACGCGATCGCCTCGCTCGCCGTCGCGCCGGTCGACTCCTACGGCGTCGGGACGTCGCTGGTCACGGGCTCGGGCGCCCCGACGTGCGGCATGGTCTACAAGCTCGTGGCGCGCGAGGACCGCGACGGCGTGCTGCAGCCGGTCGCGAAGGCGTCCCGGTCGAAGACGAGCCTCGGCGGCCGGAAGTCGGCCGCGCGGCGCCTCGACGGCGACGGCCGTGCGGTCGAGGAGGTGCTGGTGACGGGCCCGGAGGACGCGGTGGTCGCGTGGACGGCCGCGCAGCGCCGCGAGCCGAGCCCGGACCTGCGCCTCCTGCACGTCCCGCTCGTGGTCGAGGGCGAGGTGCTGCCGGGGGCGACGGGCGCCGAGGGCGTGCGCGCCGCGGCGCGCCGGCACCGCGCGTCCCGGGACGAGCT
>NZ_JBFTEP010000265.1:0-1413 GCF_047229365.1 Cellulomonas pasadenensis
CGGCCCACGCGCGCGGCGGCGGCGGGCCGTCGCTCGCCGGGCCGCGGGACGACGGCAGCGCGCTGTCGGGCAGCGCGACCGCGCGGTCGATGGCCGACTGCCACAGCGCGGCGCGCCGTCGCGTGCCCTTGCCGGCGAAGGCGGGGAGGGCGACCAGCTGGCCGACGGTGCGCGGCAGCGCGTGCGCCGCGGCCACGATCGCCGCGTCGGGGAGCACGCGGCCGGGGGAGATGTCCCGCTCGCGCGCGTTCTTGTCGCGCGTCGCGTACAGCTCGCGGACCACCGCGAGGCGGCGCGGCTCGCGCAGCGTGTGCAGGCCGGAGACGCGGCGCCACGGGTCCGTCCGCGGCGCGGGGGCCGGCGCGAGCCGGACGGCCTCGAACTCCTGGCGCGCCCACTCCGCCTTGCCCTGCTCGGCGAGCCGCTCGGCGAGGACCTGCCGGACCTCCACGAGCACCTCGACGTCGAGCGCCGCGTACCGCAGCCACTCCGCGGGCAGCGGCCGCGTCGACCAGTCGACCGCCGAGTGCTCCTTCGCGAGCCCCAGGCCCAGCGTGTCGGCGACGACCGCCGCGAGGCCCACGCGCTCCATGCCGAGCAGCCGCGCGGCCAGCTCGGTGTCGAAGACGCGGCTCGGTCGCATGCCCTGCTCCGCCAGGCCGGGCAGGTCCTGGGACGCCGCGTGCAGCACCCACTCGACGCCGACGAGCGCCTCGGACAGCGCCGACAGGTCCGGCAGCGCGATCGGGTCGACGAGCGCCGTGCCGGCGTCCTCGCGCCGCAGCTGTACCAGGTAGGTGCGCTGGCCGTACCGGTAGCCGGACGCGCGCTCCGCGTCGACGGCCACGGGGCCCGTGCCGGCGCCGAACGCCTCGACCACCGCGGCGAGGCCCGCGGGGGTGTCGACGACCGGCGGGACGCCCTCGGCCGGCTCGAGCAGCGGGACGACGGGACGCGCCTCCGGGTCCGGCCGCGCGTCGTCCGGACCGGGAACGCCGGGTGACGTGTCGAGGTCCATGACGTCCACCGTAGGCGACGGCGGGCGGGCCGCCGCGCAGGCGGGTGACGCGTCGCCTGCGGCGTGCGTCACCGCCGTCGCGTCGAGCCCCGCCCCGCGGCGGGTCAGTCGATCAGCCGGTTGCGGATCGCGATGGCGACGAGCTCGGCGCGGTCACCCGTGCCGAGCTTGCGCGAGATGCGCGCGAGGTGGCTCTTGACGGTGAGCGCCGACAGTCCGAGCTCCTCGCCGATGAGGCGGTTGGTGCGGCCCTCCGCCACGCGCGCCAGGACGCTGAGCTCGCGCGCCGACAGGTCCGCCACGGGTGCGGGCGGCGGCGGGGGCGTCGCCCGCACCGCCGACGCGACGTCGGTGCTCGCGGCGACGCCGCCGCGCAGCCGTAGAAGACGCGCTCG
>NZ_JBFTEP010000266.1:0-1384 GCF_047229365.1 Cellulomonas pasadenensis
GGCGTCAGCGGGCAGCGCGTCGGCCGGCGCCGGCAGCGGCCCGCGCACGGCGAGGTGCCCGGCGTCCCCGTCCGGCAGCCGCCCGCCCGCGGCGACGGCGAGGTCGAGGGCGGCCTCCACCTCGTGCAGGCCGTCGGGGCGGTGGTGCCGCACGTCGAGCAGCGAGCCGGGGTAGTCGACGCTCGTGCCCGCGACGAACGGCACGCCCGCGAGGCGCAGCACGAGCGCGGCCGGCAGCGGGCTCTGGTGGAACGACGTGAACACCACGGCGCGGTCGTACCGGCGACCGGCGAGCGTCGCGACCAGCTCCTGCACGGCCGCCGGGTCCACGGCGGGGGGTGCGTACCCGCTCCACGGCGGGTCGAAGACGAGCACGTCGTCGACGTCCGGCAGCAGCCGGGCCGCCTGGGCGCCGGCGGGCGACGCCAGCACGTCGACCGCGTCGGCGGTCGCGGCGAGCGCCCGCACGGCCGGGCCCGTGAGCAGCACGTCGCCGTCGCTGTCGAGGCGCACCGCGAGCACGCGCGTCACGCGGCGGCCTCCGTGCCCGTGCCCACCGCCGGGTCGTGCGCGGCGCGGGCGGCAGGCCGGTGCACAGGGTCGTGCGCCGGGTCCCGGGGCGGGCCGGCAGGGTCGTGCGCGGCGAGCGCGTCCGTGGGCGTGCCGAGGACGTCCGGCAGCAGCAGCGCGAGCGCGGTGCGCAGGTCGGGCGCGACCACGGGGGCGTCGGCGACCTCCTCCGGGCGCGTGACGGGGGTGGGCACGAGGACGGTCCGCGCGCCGGCGGCGAGCGCGGCGCCCACGTCCGCACCGATGTCGCCGACCACGGCGCACTCCCATGGTGCGAGGCCCAGCTCGCGCGCCGCCGCGAGCACCATGCCGGGGCCCGGCTTGCGGCACGTGCACCCGTCGTCGGCGGTGTGCGGGCACACCTGCACGGTGTCGAACGGGCCGACGAGCTCGGCGAGCCGCGCGTTCACGGCGTCGACCTGCCCCCGCGTCAGCAGCCCGCGGCCGATGCCGGACTGGTTGCTGACGAGGCCGACCCGGATGCCGGCGGCGCGGAGCGCGTCGAGGAGCTCGCGCGCGCCGTCCACCGGGCGCACCTGGGCGGGGTCGCCGTTGTAGGGGACGTCGTGCACGAGCGTGCCGTCGCGGTCGAGCAGCACCGCGCGCACGGGCGGCCGCCACGCGGGTGCGCCGCCGCGGTGCGCGAGCGTGCCGGCGAGGCGGTGCCGCACGGCCGTGAACGGCAGCACCGCGGACGTCCACGCCATGCGCCGCCACTCGTCGCGCCAGCCGTCGTGGCCCGGGCGCGGGCCGGGGGAGCGGCCCGTCCGCGGATCGGGGTGTCTACGTCCGTGACGACGAGCAGCACCCCCCA
>NZ_JBFTEP010000267.1:0-1342 GCF_047229365.1 Cellulomonas pasadenensis
GGCCAGCACGGCCTGCGCCCGCCGCCGGGTCGCGACGCGGCCGCGCACCGGCCCGGCCACCCACAGCGCGATCGCGACGACGACGACCGCCACGCCGACCACCAGGGCCAGCGCGCCGAGCGGGGGCATGCCCACGACCTGCAGGTTCGCGAGCTGCTCACCGACCCAGCCGAGGAAGCGGTCGAGCAGCGACTCCTGCCGGCTGTAGGCGGGGTCGGCGAGCTCCTCGAGCACCCAGCGCCGCGCCGTCGGGGCGTCCGGGCGGACGGGGACGTCCGCGAGCACCGCGGCCGCCACGACGGCAGCCGTCACGGCTCGCTCGCCGCCCGGGCCAGCTCGAGGTCGAGCCCCTCGCGGCGCATCCGGACGTCGACGTACAGCAGCGCGACGAGCGCCGCGAGGAACGACGTGGAGACGGTCAGGCCGACGACCGAGCCGACCGCGGTCAGCACCACCGTGACCGTCGCGGACCCCGTCACGCCGGTCAGCAGACCCGCCAGGATGCCGGCGGGGACGAGGAACAGGGAGGTGACGACGGTGACGAGCAGCGTCGCGAGCAGGTACGTGCCGAAGAGGCGCCAGAAGCTGCCGCGCGTGAGGCGCCAGGCGCGTGCGACCGTCGCGCGGAACGGCTTGCCCTCGAGCACGAGCGCGGGCGGCACCAGGAGCGTGCGGACGGTCACCCACACGAGCGCGACGACGTACAGGACCCCGCCGAGCACGAGGACCGCGAGCGCGGCGCCCTCCTGCTGCTGGCTGAACAGGAGCAGGACGAGCGCGAACCACGCGGCGCCCACCACGGCCTCCGCGAGCAGCACGAGCACGGCGAACCCGAGGACCCACCACACGCGGCGCGTGCGCAGGACCTCCCGCAGCTCGACGCGCCGCCCGAGGACCGAACGGCTCACCGAGACGATGAGGAACCCCGTCAGGACGCTCGTCGCCGGCAGCAGCAGCGGCGTCGTCGCGGACTGCGCGAGGCTCATGGAGAAGAGCTCGCTGACCGCGCCCACGTCGGTGCCCGTCACGTCCGCGCCCGCGAGGGCGTCGCCGAGCGACGCCGCGACGAGCCCGGCGACGTAGAGCTGCACGAGCGTCTGCAGCGCGACGGCCACCGTCGTGACGAGCGCCGCGAGGCCGAACATGACGACGGGGTTGTGGCGCACGGCGCGCACGGAGCCGTCGAGGATCTCGCCGAGGCCGAGCGGGCGCAGCGGGACGATCCCCGGCTGCAGCGGCGCGGGGCGCCACGGCGCGGGTGGGCCGGCGGGCGCCGGGCGGGCGGGACCGGCGGGCGCCTGCTGCCCCCACGGTGCGGCGGGCGGTGCGGCCGGCGCACCCC
>NZ_JBFTEP010000268.1:0-1330 GCF_047229365.1 Cellulomonas pasadenensis
GCGCGGGACGCCCCCGTGGCCCGCGACGGCGCGACGTCGTCCAGCAGGGCGTCCCGCACGATGCGCCGGGGGTCGTAGCGGCGCGGGTCGAGCGCCGCCCAGTCGACCTCGCCCGCGACGTCGCCGAGCTCGTCGTCGACCCGGCGGCGCGTGTCCCGCACGACGTCGCGCAGCCGCCGGACCCAGCCGGCCAGCTGCTCGGCGTACGCGGGCAGGCGCTCCGGCCCGATCACGAGGGCGGCGACGAGCAGCAGGACCAGCAGCTCACCACCGTTGATGCCCAGCACCCGGACAGGGTACCCCCGCGCGGTCGACCGCCGGGGGCGGTGCCGGCGGGACGCCTCAGTCCGAGGTCAGCCCGTCGAGGCGGACGCGGACGTCCCGCTCCCGCTCGCCCGTCCGGACCCTCAGCACGACGGTCTCCCCCGGCTCGCGCGCGCGGATGTCGACGATGAGCTCCTCGGACGCCGTGACAGGGCGGCCGTCGACCGACAGGATCACGTCGCCGCGCCGGATGCCGGCGCGGTCCGCGGGGCCGTCCGGCGTCACGGCGGGGCTCCCGTCCGGGTCCTGCTCGAAGACGCGCACCCCCTCACCGGTGTAGGCGCTGTCCAGCAGGACCCCGATCACCGGGTACGTCGCCCGGCCCGTCGTGATGAGCTGCTCGGCCGTGCGCCGCGCCTGGTTGGAGGGGATCGCGAAGCCGAGGCCGATGCTGCCGCCCGCGGCGCCCAGCCCGCCCGGCAGCTGCGCGATCGCCGAGTTGATGCCCACGACCTGGCCGGTGCCGTCGACGAGCGGCCCGCCGGAGTTGCCCGGGTTGATCGCGGCGTCGGTCTGGAGCGCGTTGATGAACGTCTGGTCGTTGCCCTCGCCCGCGACGACCGGGCGGTTGCGGGCGCTGACGATGCCGGTGGTCACGGTGCCGACGAGGCCGAGCGGCGCGCCGACGGCGACCACCGGGTCGCCCACGACGACGGCGTCGGAGTCGCCCAGCGGCAGCGGGGTGAGGCCGGTGGCCTCGACCTTGACGACCGCGAGGTCGTACTCCGACGTCGCCCCGACGACCGTGCCGTCGAGCTGCGTGCCGTCGGAGAGGACGACGACCAGCCGGCCGTCGCCCGCACCCGCCACCACGTGGTTGTTGGTGAGCACGTACCCGTCCTCGCGCAGCACGAAGCCCGAGCCGGAGCCGGCCCCCTCGGCGCTCTCGACCTCGATCGAGACGACGCTCGGCAGCACGCCGGCCGCGATGCCCGCGACCGACGACGCGTCGCGCTGCACGGGCGCCGCGGGCGCCTGCGGCGCGGGCGGCAGGTCGGCCGTCGCC
>NZ_JBFTEP010000269.1:0-1330 GCF_047229365.1 Cellulomonas pasadenensis
GGCGCGGACGGGGTCGCGGCCGGGGCGGCGGGCGCCTGCTGCGTGGGCAGCGGCTGCGTCGCGCCGGTCGGAGGGAGCGGCTGGGTGGGGTGGTCCTGCGGGTGGCCGCCGCCGGGTCGCGGCTGCTCGGGCGTGGTGGTCATGGCTGCCTCCTTGTCGGCCTCCATTCCAACCCGCCCCGCTGGGACGGGCCTCCCGAGGGGCTGAGAACTTCCTGGACGTCCGCGGGGCGGACGTCCAGGCCCTCAGACCGCGAGCGCGTCGAGCGCCGCCGACGCGGCCGCCGCCACGTCCGCCGTGACCCGCTCCCCCAGGGCCCGCCGCTGCGCCCGGTCGACGCGCACCTCGACGACGCTCACGCCGGTGCCGGGTGCGGCGAGCGCGGGCAGCAGGCCCTCGGCGTCGACGACGCGCGTGTGCCGGACGCCGTACGCCGCGCAGAGCGCGGCGAGGTCGACACCGTGCGGCGTCCCGAAGACCCGCTCGAACACGTCCGCGCGCGCCGGCTCGCCGTGCTCGAGCGTCGTGAAGACCGAGCCGCCGTCGTCGTTCGCGACGACGAGCTGCAGGTCGACCGGGTGCTCGAGGGGGCCGCGCAGCAGACCGCCGACGTCGTGCAGGAACGTGAGGTCGCCGAGGTAGGCGCGCACGCGCCGGTCGGGCAGCGCGAGGGCGACACCCGTCGCCGTCGAGACGGTGCCGTCGATGCCGGCGAGCCCGCGGTTGGCGAGCACGAGCGGCGCGACGTCCCACCGGGCGACGAGGTCGAGGTCGCGCACGGGGTTGGACGCGCCGACGACGAGCACGTCCTGCGGCGTGCTCGCGCGCGCCATCTCGCGGGCGAGGGCCGGACCGGTGACGCGCTGGCCGCTGCGGGAGCGCGGCGCGTCCTCGGGGACGTCGAGCAGCGCGTCGAGCGCGTCGCGGGCGGCGGCGTCGGCGGCGCGCCACGCGTCCAGCCAGCCGGCGGGTGCGCCCGCACGCCCCTGGCGCATGCGGGCGGGCAGCTCCAGCAGCACCTGCGCGGCGTTGCGGCCGGCGTCGGGCCAGTCCGTGCCGCGCGGCGCGACGACGACGAGCTCGACGTCCTCGCGGGCGAGCAGGCGCTGCACGGGTCGGGACAGCGTGGGCCGGCCGAGCACGACGACGCGTCCGACGCGTCCGCCGAGCCGCTCCTGCGCGAGCAGCAGCCGGTACGCGCCGATCGCGGTGGGGCCCTGCCGCGCCCCCGACGACGGCTCGGCCAGCAGCGGCCAGCCGTTCGCCTCGGCGAGGCGGCGCGCCGCCGGCCCCGCACCGTCGCCGGCGACGACGACGGTCGGCACGGGTC
>NZ_JBFTEP010000270.1:0-1290 GCF_047229365.1 Cellulomonas pasadenensis
GCTCGACGACGCGGCGCCGACCGTCGACGCGCGGCTGCCCGACGGCACGCGCCTGCACGCCGTGCTGCCCCCGCTCGCGGACGGGTGCACCGTGCTGAGCCTGCGCGTCGTGCGGCCGCGCGCGTTCACCCTGGCCGAGCTCGTCGCGTCCGGGTCCGTCGCGCCGCCGCTCGTGCCGGTGCTCGCCGCGCTCGTCGACCGGCGGGCGAACGTGCTCGTGTCCGGGCCGACCGGCGCGGGCAAGACGACGCTGCTCGCCGCGCTGCTGTCCCGCGTGCCGCACGACCAGCGCATCGTCCTCGTCGAGGAGTCCGGCGAGATGCTGCCCGACCACCCGCACGTCGTGCGGCTGACGGCGCGGCGCGCCAACGTCGACGGCGCGGGCGGCGTCGGGCTCGCCGACCTCGTGCGGGAGGCGCTGCGGATGCGCCCCGACCGGCTCGTGCTCGGCGAGTGCCGCGGCGCCGAGGTCCGCGAGGTCCTCGCGGCGCTCAACACCGGGCACGAAGGCGGCTGCGCGACCCTGCACGCCAACACCGCCGGCGACGTGCCCGCCCGGCTCGAGGCGATGGCCGCGCTCGCCGGCCTGGACCGGCCGGCCGTGGCGGCGCAGGCCGTGAGCGCGATCGACGCCGTCCTGCACGTGCGCCGGGCCGGGGACGACGGCGGGCGGCGGCTGGCCGAGGTCGGCGTCGTGGGGCGCTCGCCCGCCGGCGAGCTCGAGGTCGCGACGGCGCTGCGGGTCGACGCCGCGGGTCACGTACGCACGGGGCCGGGCTGGCCCCGGCTCGCGGAGCGGCTCGGGCTCACGACGGTGCCGCCGGGTGGCGTCCGCGCCGTGGCGGCGACGCCGGGCGCACGGGGGACGCCGTCGTGACGGTGGTCGTGGGGGTCCTCGTCGCGCTCGCGGTGCTCGCGGGGGTCGGGCCGCCGGGGCGGTGGCCGCACGGACGGGGTCGGACCGCCGGCGCGGCGTGCACGCGCCGGTCCGGCCCGTCGTCCGGAACCTGGCCCTTCCGGCAGCGGCGGTGGTGGGGCGCGGCGGCGGCCCGGCGGGGTGCGACTCGGCGTGGCACGGACGGTCCGGGGGCCGGCTCGTCGGACGGCGACCTCGCCGGCGTCCTGCTGGCCGTGGCAGCGCGGTTGCGGGCCGGCGCGACCCCGCAGGCCGCGTGGGCCGCCGTGCTCCCGGGGGAGTGGTCGCCCGGACGAGGTGTGCCCGGCGGGGCTGCCGGCCGTGTCGCCGGCAGGGGCGCGGGCACGGTCGCCGGCGACGGCGCGGGCGTGGTC
>NZ_JBFTEP010000271.1:0-1283 GCF_047229365.1 Cellulomonas pasadenensis
GGACGCCGTCGTCGCGGGGGTCGCCGCGTCGGCGCCCGTCGGGTGGTGCGCGGCCGTCGCGGGCGGCGGGCTGGCGGTCGTGCGGGTCACGGGTCCTCCCGGGGTCGGGCCCCCGGGTGAGGACGCAGCCGGGGCACGAGGACGCGACGCGCCCCGGCACCCGTGCGCGCCCCGCCCCGGCGCGCAGCCGCGGGGGCGCGCGACGGGACGGAGGCGCGCCGCGGTCGCCGCGGCACGAGCCCTGCTCCCTACGCTGGTGCTGACCAGATCAGGTTCCACGGGTCAGCCGGTGGGACGACGGGCGTCCGGCCGGCACTCTCAGCGCTCCTGCGCTCCCCGGGGGCGTGTTGGCGCCGACCCTAGCGTGGCGGCCGCCGGCGGCACCAGGCCCGCCGGGCGCGCGCGCCTGCGGCCCGCGGTCAGTCGGTGAGCGGCGTCAGCACGGCGATCCGCCAGGTGCCGGCGTCGTCGACGAGCTGGTACATGAAGCGCTCGGTGCGGTCGTCGCCGTAGCGCCACGTGACGTCGACCCACACGCTGTGGCCGGTCTCCGCCACGACGCGCACGTCCGACGACACGTCGTCGCCGCCACCGCCGTGCTCCCACGTGCTCGTGAGGAAGGCCTCGGTCTGCGACCGGTCGGCCACCGCGAGCGACTGCGCGGGGAAGGCGATGAGCGCGGGGACCGCGTACAGAGCGGCCACCGCGCCGGCGTCACGGGCCTGCAGCCCGCGCGCGTACTCGTCGAAGAACTGGTCCACCTCGGCGCGCTCCGTCATGCCGCCCACGCTACGGGCGCCACCGCGGAGCGGCCTCCCGGAGCGGCGTCCGGGGCCGCGGCGGCGCAAGGGGGCGGCCCCGCGCCGCGTCCCCCCGCCGCTCAGCGCAGCCACCCGCGCTTGCGCCCCGCGCGTGCGACGGCGTCCAGCGCGTCCCGCTCGGCGACGTCCGCGGCCGCCTCCGCCAGCCCGTGCAGGCGGCCCAGCGTGAAGGCGTTCTCGCCGTCGAGGTGGGCCTCCATCGCCATCCGGCGCAGGGACGCCTGCCGCACGCGCGCGTCGTGGTGGTCGCCGAGCGCGGACTGGACGTCCTTCGCGCGACGTGCGGACCGGTGCGCGGCGCGGCCGACGGCGGACGCCGCGACCTCGCTCGCGTACCGGGCGCGGCGCGCGTCCTTGCGGGCCTCGTGCAGCGCGTGGTCCCGCGCGTCGCCGGGCGGCAGGGCGAGCGCACGCGCCACGGCCGCGTCGAAGCGGCGCCAGGCGCGGCGGGCGCGGCGGGGG
>NZ_JBFTEP010000272.1:0-1278 GCF_047229365.1 Cellulomonas pasadenensis
CGCAAGTGACGCGTCGACGGGTGTCGGTGCGTCGTTCTGACGGTAGTAGTTCTCTTCGTGCTCGGCGGGTGGGATCAGCCCGATCTCGCCGTGCAGGCGTCGGTGGTTGAACCAGTCGACGTACTCCGCGACTGCGATCTCGAGGTCGTCGACGCTTCTCCACGGGCCCTTGTTGCGCACTAGCTCGGCCTTGAACAGCGAGTTGAACGCCTCGGCGAGGGCATTGTCATAGCTGTCGCCGGTGGAACCGACCGACGCGACTGCGCCAGCCTCGGCCAGCCGCTGGGAGTAGCGCACGGCGACATATTGGACTCCCTTGTCGCTGTGATGCGTCAGGCCGCTCACGTCGCGGCCCTCGCGGCGGCGGGTCCAGATGGCCATCTCCAACGCGTCCAGCGCGAGATCGGTGCGCAGGGACGTGGACAGCTGCCAGCCAACGACTCGTCGGGAGAACACGTCGGTGACGAACGCCCCGTAGGCCCAGCCGTTGAACGTGCGGCAGTAGGTGATGTCCGCGACCCACAGCTGATTCGGAGCGGTCGCGGTGAACTGTCGCTCGACCAGGTCCGGGCGCAGGTCAGGCCCGGTGCCCGCGATGGTCGTGCGCGGCCCCTTCGCTCGGGTGATGCCGCGCAACCCGGCGGCCCGCATCAGCCGCTCGACCGTGCAGCGCGCCACGACGTGACCCTGTCGGCGCAGCTCGGCGTGGACCTTGCGCGCGCCGTAGACCCCGAAGTTGTCCGCGTGCACCTTCGCGATCACCGCCGTGGTCGCGGCGTCGCTGTTCGACCTGGCCGAGGGCGGGCGGGTCTTGGCCGCGTAGTACGTGCTCGGGGCGACCCGCAGTGCCCTGCAGATCGGCTCGACCCCGAGACGCGCCTTGTGCTCGTCGATGTAGCCGACGATCACTTCAGTCGGCGGTCGAGCTCCGCCGCGGCGAAATACGCCGACGCGGTGCGCAGGATCTCGTTCGTCCTGCGCAGCTCGCGCACCTCACGCTCCAGCTCGGCGATCCGCGCCGCCTCGGCACTCGTCGTGCCTGGCCGGTGGCCGACGTCGACCTCGGCCTGGGTGACCCAGTTCCGCAACGTCTCGGGGTTGATCCCGAGCTGACCAGCGACCCGCGCCAACGCGCCCGCCTTGGTCGCCGGATCACGCCGCAGATCGACCGCCATCCTCGTCGCGCGCTCCCGAAGCTCCTCCGGGTACTTCCTCGGTGCAGCCATGACCCTCATCCTTCCCAGGAACGAGAGCCTCCGTCAGACCCGGGGCGAGACA
>NZ_JBFTEP010000273.1:0-1141 GCF_047229365.1 Cellulomonas pasadenensis
GGCGGCACCCGCGCACCGCGGCACCGGCCCGCACCACGGGAGCGCCTCGTGAGCGCGCCGACGCTCGCCGTCGGCGTACCGGTCGTCGCGCCGGTGAGCGCGTCGACGACGACGCCGGGCGTCGCGCCCGCAGCCCGTGCCCCGCGCCTCGTCGCCGCGCCGCCCCCCGACCGGTCCCTCCTCGACGCCCCGCTCGCGCGCCTCGACCCGGTGGGGCTCGACGCGCTGCTCGACGTGGCGGCGCTCCAGACCCGCGTGGACCGCAAGTACCTCGTGCCCGTCGACGCGGTCGACGCGCTGCTGCGCGGGCTGCCGGCGGACACGCGCGTCCTGCAGATCGGTGACCTGCGGGTCTTCGACTACGAGTCCGTCTACTTCGACACGCCCGACCTGCTGGCGTACCGCCTCGCCGCGCACCGGCGGCGGCAGCGCTTCAAGGTCCGCACGCGCACGTACGTCGACTCCGCCGCGTGCTGGCTCGAGGTCAAGACCCGCGGCGCCCGCGGCACGACCGTGAAGGAGCGCGTCGTGCACGCGCTCGAGGACCGCGCCGACGTGGCCCCCGGACGCGCCTTCGTCAGCTCGACGCTCGGCGCCCGCGGCATCGCCGGCGCCGACGACCTGGTGCTCGCGCCGGTCCTCGTCACGCGGTACGCCCGCGCGACGCTCCTGCTGCCGGGCACGGCGAGCCGCCTCACCGTCGACACCGGCCTGCTGTGGGACGACGGCCGCGCGCCCGTGCAGCTGCGCCGGCTCGCCGTCGTGGAGACCAAGAGCGGGTCGACCGCGTCCGCCGCCGACCGCCTGCTGTGGGCCCTCGGCCACCGGCCCGTGCGGATCTCGAAGTACGCGACCGGGCTGGCGACGCTGCGCCACGAGCTCCCGGCGACCCGGTGGAGCCGCACGCTGCACCGGCACCTGCTCCCCCACACCGAGGCGCCCGCGGCCCCCTGACGCACGGCCGCCCGCCCGCGCACGAGCACGCCCGCACCGCCCGCACCCGACACCGCCGTCGTCCCGCCGGCACCGCACGCGGCCCACCCCGGGCCCGAGGAGGCACGCCATGCCGCACCCCGTCCGTCGCCCGCTCGCCGCCGCCGCCGTCGTGGCGGCGCTCGCCGTGCCCGTCGCCGTCCCGGCC
>NZ_JBFTEP010000274.1:0-1118 GCF_047229365.1 Cellulomonas pasadenensis
TCGCCGCGCGGCGCGGCACGCCCACGGACGCGGGCACCGGCGCGCACGGCGAGGCGACCGGCGACGCGCCCGTGCTCGCGTGCTCGATCGTCTCGTCACGGCTGCTCGCGTCCGTCGCCGCGGCCGCGGGCCTGCGGTCCGCGACGACGCTCACCGGGTTCAAGTGGCTCTCCCGCGTGGAGGGGCTCGCGTTCGGGTACGAGGAGGCGCTCGGCTACTGCGTCGACCCCGCGCACGTGCGCGACAAGGACGGCATCACCGCGGCCGTGCGCGTGCTCGACCTCGCCGCGCGCCTCGCCGCCGAGGGACGCACCCTGGTCGACGCCCTCGACGACCTCGCGCGCGCCCACGGGCTGCACGTCAGCGGCCAGGTGAGCGCGCGGTTCGCGGACCTGTCGCGCATCGGCGCGACGGTGCAGCGCCTGCGGGAGCAGCCGCCGACGACGCTGGCCGGCTCGCCGGTCGTCGAGGTGGTCGACCTGGCCGCCGGCACCGACGAGGAGCGCGGCGGCCTGCCGCCCACCGAGGGCCTGCGCCTGCTCACCGCCGACGGCACGCGCGTGGTGGTGCGGCCGTCGGGCACGGAGCCGAAGGTCAAGGCGTACCTCGAGGTGATCGAGCCGGTCGCGCCCGACGCGGACCGGCACGCCCTCGACGCCGCCCACCGGGACGCGCGCGACCGGCTCGCGCGCCTGGCGGACGACGTGCGCGCCGCGCTCGGCCTCGCCGGCTGAGGGCGGTCAGCGCGTCTGCGTGCAGCGCAGCTGCGGGACCGCCGTGGCCGCGCCGTCCTCCGCGGGCCCGGTGAACCCGAAGACGGCCGTCTGCCCGTCGGCGACCGCGCCGTTCCACGACAGGTTCTCGGCCGTCACCGTGCCGCCGCCCGTGCCGATGTCGGCGCCCCACCGGTCGTTGATGCCGAGCCCGGGCACGGCCGACCACTGCACGAGCCAGCCCTGCACGCCGGGCGCGGTCGCGGTGACCGTGACCTGCGCCTGGTAGCCGCCGGGCCAGGAGTTCACGAGCTCGTACCGCGCGGTGCACGCGCCGGCGGGCACGGCCGGCGGCGGCGCCACGACGCCCGGCGACGCGGGGCCGGACGGCGGCGTGGCCGGGGG
>NZ_JBFTEP010000275.1:0-1092 GCF_047229365.1 Cellulomonas pasadenensis
GGGCGGCGGCGTGGGCGACGCCGGCGGGGGCGGGCGCGGGCTGCGCGGCGTCGCCGCCGGCCAGTCGCTGGTGCTCTACGACGGCACGCGCGTCGTCGGGCAGGGCACCGTGCGCGCCACCGTGTCGCCCGCCGGGCTCGCCGACGCGCGGGCGCACGCGTGACCGGCGTCACGGGCGCCGGGCCCTGGCCGGGCACCGCCGCGCTCGAGGCGGCGACGACCGTCGTCGGGGACCTCGTCGACACCCCGACGGAGGTCACCGGGCTGCCCTTCGCGCCCGTCCTGCCGGCGCGCGGGCCGTGGGGCGACCGGACCGGCGCGGCCCTCGCGCTGCTCGAGGAGCTGCCGGCCGAGCTCGGGCCGCACGGCTGGAAGCTCGCCGACCGGCCCGGCGGCGACCTCGCCCGCGCCCGCGCCCTCGCGCGGGAGGACCTGGACGCGCTCGCGGTCGCCGCGCACGGGTACGCCGGGCCCCTCGTGCTGCCGCTGCTCGGCCCGCACACGCTCGCCGCGGACGTCTACCTCGCCCGCGGCGACCGCGTCGTGTCCGACCCCGGGGCGCTGCGGGAGGTCGTGGCGTCCCTCGCCGCCGGCCTCGCGGGGCGGGTCGCCGACGTGCGCCGCGTCGTGCCCGGCGCCGCCGTGCGCGTGCTGCTGCACGAGCCGATGCTGGCGGCCGTGCTCGCCGGCGTCGTGCCGACGTTCTCCGGCCGCGACCGGCTGCGCCGCGTGCCCGGGCCCGTGGCGGCCGAGGGCCTCGGCACGGTGGCGGACGCGGCGCGCGCGGCGGGCGGCGAGGCCGTCGTCGTGCACGGCGGCACGGCGTGGGCCGCGCTGCCCACGGTGCGTGCGTCGTCCGCCGACGGCGCCGCGCTCGCGGTCGCGGGCATCGGCGAGCGCGGGTGGGAGGAGGTGGCGCAGCTCGTCGAGGACGGGCGCACCTTCTGGCCCGAGCCGCCGCCGCAGGCCACGTCGCAGTGCGCCGGCCCGGACGTCGTCGGGCAGGCGGACGCCGTCACGCGGCCCTGGCGCACGGTCGGGCTGCCGGTCGCCGGCCTGCGCGACCTCGTGCTCGTCGCGGGCGCCCCGGAC
>NZ_JBFTEP010000276.1:0-1089 GCF_047229365.1 Cellulomonas pasadenensis
GTGCCGCGGGCGCACCGGCCCCGGGCGGGGTCACCGCCCGCAGCGGCACCCGCACGGCCACGGGCGCCTGGGCGTCGGCGGCGGCGAGCACCTGGTCGAGCGTCACCGGGACCGTCGACGTCGGCAGCGCGTACCCGGCCGGGACGGCGGTGGCGCGCAGCTCGTACGTGCCGGGCGCGACGCGCCCGAACGACAGGCGGCCCGAGGCGTCGGACGTGGCCGTGGCGACGAGCACCCGGCCCGCCGGCACGGGCGCCGCGAGCGCCGCCACGCCGCCGGCGGCCCGCACGGCGACGCGTCCGCGCGCGTCGTCGTCGTGGTGGTCGTGGCCGCGGCCCGGGCCGGTGTGGCCGTGGCCCTCACCGTCGTCGCCGTGGTCGTCGTCGTGGTCGTCGTCGTCGGCCCCCCGCGTCGGGTCGTCGGTCGGCGACGGGTCGGCGGGCGCGTCCGGGACCTGGGCGGGCGGCTCGGCGGCCGGGGCGGCGCCCCACAGCTCGAACGTCGCGCCGGCCAGCGGCGCGCCGGCGTCGTCGGCCACGACCACGTCGAGCACCCGGTAGGCGCGCGTGAGCTCGAACGACGCGGTGAGGTCGCAGTCCGCGGGCGTGTCCTCGGTCGCGACGACGCACGGGCCGACCGTCTGCGACGTCGCGCCGACGACCATCGACCCGGCCGGCACGGAGACCACGCGGACCGTCGCGGTCGCGCCCGCGGGCAGCTGGTACCAGCCGGGCACGTCGCCCGCGGCGTCGGTGGTGCCGGTCCACTCGGGCGCGGGGTCGGTCCCCGCGACGTCGAGCTCGACCACCGCGCCCGCGAGGGGCGCGCCGTCCTGCGACGTCACCTCGGCGTACGCCTTGCCCGTGCCGAAGCACCCGCTGACGACCTCGGGGCACCCCGGCGTGCCGGTCGGCGACGGGCCGGGCGTCGGCTCGTCGGTCGGGGCGTCGGACGGGGACGGGTCCGGCGACGGCTCGTCGTGCGCCGCGTCGAGACCCGGCGCGGCGGGGACCTGGTCGACCTGGTCCTCGGCGGGCAGGGGCACGGTGCCGGCCGCCGGCGCGGTGGCGTCCGGCGTCGGGGTGGGCG
>NZ_JBFTEP010000277.1:0-1065 GCF_047229365.1 Cellulomonas pasadenensis
CGCTCACGCCAGGGCGGTGAGGTTCGGCGCGGCGAGCCGGTGCCCGTCCGCCGCGACACCGTCGGCCTCGTCGCCCGGGCCGTCGTCCGCCGGCGCCGCGTCCGCGGCCCGGGCCGACCCCGCCTCGTCGGGCACCGCCTCGTCGCCGGGCTCGTCGGCCAGCACCTCGAGGCGCGGCGTCGGGACGGCGAGGGTGGCGAGGTGCTCGGCGAACAGCCGCAGGCCGGTGTAACCGGCCTCCGCGTCGCCGTCGACGAGCCACGCGAGCGAGAAGCCGTCGATCGCCGCGATGATCGAGCGCGCGACCATGAACCGCGGCACCCGCCACGTCACGGAGCCGACGCGCTCGACCTCCTCGAGGAAGTGCTCGGCGGCCGCCCAGCTGTTGACGTACTGGTCGACGCCGACCTGCTGGAGCTCGGCGTGCCGCAGCGACGTCGTCGTGAGCTCGTACGTCAGCAGCTGCGGCCCGCGGGTGTGGCGGATGTTGGCCCACAGCCCGTCGAGCACGCCGACGATCAGGTCGAGGACGGGTGCCTGCTCCGGCATCTCCGCCATGGCGCGGGCCGTGTTGCGCTCGGTGATGGCGTGGGCCATCGCGCGCAGCAGCTCGTCCTTGTCGCGGAAGCAGTAGTGCACCACGCCCAGCGAGACCCCTGCCTCGGCGGCGACGGCGCGGACCGTCGTGCCGTCGACACCGTCACGGCTGGCGACGGCGAGCGCCGCCTCGATGAGCTGCTCGCGTCGCTCGGCGACCGGCAGTCGGTTCATGACTCCTCCTCGCGGTGGCGTGCGCGACCCCCCCGGCCAGCTCCGCCCCGGTGATCATCTCATCGATCCGCGTGACAGAGTCAAGGATTTCACGCACTTGTCCTGGACGGCCGCTCAGGATCACCCGGGCGCGTCGCGCGGTCGACGGGGAGCGGACGCCACCCCGTCGTGGCGCCCTGCCGTGGAGCCTGGCACGTGCCCGGCCGTCCTGCAGCCCGGGGACCTGCGCGGACACCCGTCCGCGGCGCCGGCGCGGGCGGACAGCGCGGCGAACGAGCGGTCCGCGTTCGTGGT
>NZ_JBFTEP010000278.1:0-1024 GCF_047229365.1 Cellulomonas pasadenensis
CGCCGGTACAGCCGCCCGCGCCCGCGCGTCGCCTCGGCCGAGCGCACCACGACGGGCAGCGGCTCGGCGACGACGGGCCCGAGCCGGCGGGCACGCCACAGGACGACGACCGCGAGCACGAGGAGCAGCCACAGCGTCACCGGGCGCACCCACGGCACGAGGTCGGTGAGCGACGCGGCCTCCTCCTCCGGGCCGGCGGCGCCGGCGTCGTCGAGGCTCGGCACGTACCAGACGAGGTGGTCGTGCCGCCCGAGCACCCGCAGGGCCAGCGCGGCGTTGCCCTCGTCGGCGATCGCGTCGTTGGTGAGCGGGGTCAGGTCGGACAGCGCCGTGAGTCGGCGGCCCTCCTGCTCGAGCACCACGTACGCGCCCTCGGTCGCGGGCCCGCCCGCGGGCGGGAAGCACACCGTCGCCGCACCCGTGGTGTCCTCCACCGACCCGGCGGCGGTGACGGTGCCGGCCGCGACGGCGTCCGGGTCGTCGCACGCCGCCGCGCGGACCCCGCGGGGCGACACGTCGCCGCCTGTCGTCAGGTCCGGCGCCACGAGGGACAGCGCCCACTCGGCGTCGACGAGGACGAGGTCGTTGTCGAGGGCGACGAGACGCTCGACCTGCTCGGGCAGCAGCCACACGTCGCCGACCACGAGCACCGTGCCGCCGCGCGCCGCCGCCGCCTCCGCAGCGCCGGTGGTGCGGACGTACTCGACCTCCACGCCCTGCCGCCCGAGCACCTGCGCCAGCGCGCGCGTGCCGCCCGCGCCGGCGTTGTCGGGGGCGCCGGGCGTCGTGCTGGACGGCGGCGCGGGGAGCAGGAGCACGAGGACGCCCAGCACCACGACGGCCCCCACGACGAGCCACGGGCGCAGGCGTCGCCACCGGCCGGCGGCGCGCGTGCGGCCGGTCGTGCCGTCGCCGAGCACCTCGCCCGGGCGCAGCGGGGTGCCGGTCGCCGCGGCGCTGCTGACGCGGGTCCGCGAAGACGGGACTGCTGTTGAAGACGGGATTCGCCATGAGGGCTCCTGGT
>NZ_JBFTEP010000279.1:0-1011 GCF_047229365.1 Cellulomonas pasadenensis
GACCCGCACGCCGTTGCCGGGCCCGGGCCACCTGGACGGCCCGCGGCGCGCGCGACCCCACGCGCACCAGGCCGCGACCGGGGTGCGCCGGGTCGAGGTGCGCCGCGTCCGGCACGTCCACGACGTCCCGGGAGTCGGCGTCGTCCGCGACCCGCAGCGCGACGCGCTGCGTCACGTTCGCACGCAGGTCGGCGGTGACGACGCCGGCGGGGCGCTGCGTCGCGAGGACGAGGTGCACGCCCAGCGCCCGTCCCTGCGCGGCGATCCGGGTGAGCACGTCGACCGCCTCGGGGACGTCGTCGACCAGGGCGCGCAGCTCGTCGACCACCACGAGGAGCCGCGGCGGGGTACCGGGGGCGTCCGGGTCCAGCCGCCGCACGTCGGCCACGCCGGCCGCGGCCAGCGCGCGCTCACGACGCCGCAGCTCGGCGCGCAGACCCGTGAGCGTGCGCCGCGCCGCGCCCGCGTCGAGGTCGTCGACGTGGTCGACGACGTGCGGCAGCCCGGCGAGCGGCCCGAGCCCGGTGCCGCCCTTGAAGTCGGCGAGCAGGAGCGCCAGCCGGTGCGGCGGGTGCTGCAGCGCGAGGCCGAGCACGAGCGTGGTCAGCAGCTCCGACTTGCCCGCGCCGGTCGTCCCCGCGACGAGCACGTGGGGTCCGTCGGCGTCGAGGTCGAGGGCGACCACGGAGCCGTCGGCAGCCGTGCCGAGGGGGGCCCGCAACGGCGCGCGCCCGTCGGCCTCGCGCCACCGCCGTACGACGTCCGGGGCGTCCGCGGCAGGGACGCCCGCGAGCGCGCCGAGCACCGTCGGGGCGGGCCAGGGCGGGGCGGCCCCGCCGGGGACGTCCGCCGCCGGGCCGGCACCGGCGGCGCCCGCGGCGCGCGAGCCGGGGAGGTGGCGTGCGGGGACGGCCCCGCGTGCGGTCCACCGGGTCGCTGCTCGCCGCCCGGCGGGAGCGGCCGCGCGTGCGGCTCGTCATCGGCGCGGCCTTCGCGTTCGGCGTCACGACG
>NZ_JBFTEP010000280.1:0-1001 GCF_047229365.1 Cellulomonas pasadenensis
GTGTGCGCGTCCCGCGCGGCGGCGGCGCGGGCGGCGTCGGCCCGCTCATGCGCGCGCACGGCGTCGTGCAGCGCGGTGACGTCGGCGAGCGCCTGCTCGGCGGTGGCGACCCGCGCGTCGCAGGTGGCGCACGTCGCGCCGTGGGTGCGGGCGGTGTCGCGCTCGGCCACGAGCCCGGCGCGCGCGTCGGGACGCGCGGCGAGCCAGGCGTCGTGCGTGGCGACCTCGGCCCGCAGGTCGTCGATCGCGGCGGCCGCGTCCCGCACCGCACGGCGCAGCCCGTCGAGCTGCTCCTCGAGCGTCACGAGCCGGCGCAGCGCGCTCGCCTCGTCCGCCGCGGCGACGCGCGCGTCCGCGACGAGCGCCCGCCACGCCGCCGTGGCGTCGTCGTCGGCCGCGCCGGCGCCCGCGAAGCCGTCGCCCGGCGCGACGTGGTCCGGCAGGTCGTGGTCCTGCAGGACGTGGACCGGCAGCGCGTCGTCCGGCAGCGCGTCGTCCGGCACCGCGTCGTCCGGCAGCACGTCGTCCGGCAGCACGTCGTCCGGCACCGCGTCGTCGGCTGCGACGTCGGTGGGCGTCCGGACCGCCCCGCGCAGCGCGTCGTGCACGGCGAGCGCCGGGTGCAGGTCGACGGGGGCCGCGTCGACGACCGCGAGCAGCGCCTTGCGGGCGCCCGCCCACGCCGTGGCGGCGTCCTCGGCCCCCAGGAGCAGCGGACGCACGGCGGCCGCCGACCGCGCGGCGGCGAGCCGCAGCACGTCGGCCTCGTGGGCAGCGCGGCCGTCCTCGAGGCGCTCGAGGTCGGCGCGCAGCGTGGTGCGGCGCGCGAGGAGGGCGGCGGTCGCCACGGCGGCGTCGCAGTCGTGACGCGCACGGTCCCACGCGTCGGCCGCGGCGGCGGCGCGCGCGGCGAGGTCGGTCGCGGTCGCGGCGAGCCGTGCCACCGCACCGTCGAACACCTGTCACTAAAACAAATCTCCGATCCCACAAAACTATAACGC
>NZ_JBFTEP010000281.1:0-984 GCF_047229365.1 Cellulomonas pasadenensis
CGGCCGGCAGGCGCGTCCGGCGAGCGCGCGCGGTGGCGCGGCGACGACGCGGCGAGGACGATGCGTCCAGCACGCGGCCGTCACCGCCCGGGGAACCGGCGGACGTCCGCACCCGTCCGGCGGCCCCCGCCGCCACCAGCCCCCGCCGAGGAGCGTCCGTGCCCCACCCGCAGCCGCCCGTCCCGCAGCCGGCCGGCGTACCCGACGGCTCCCCCGCCGGCCCGGCGCACGCCACGGGCACCGCGGACCCGACGACGCGCCTCGACGGGCTGCCGGTCACCCGGCGGCACGTGCGGCTGCTGCTCGGCTCGGGGGTCGGCTGGACGTTCGACGCGATGGACGTCGGCCTCATCTCGTTCGTCATCGCGCAGCTCGCGGTGGTGTGGGGCACGCCGGCGACGCAGCTGTCGTGGGTCGCGTCCGCCGGGTTCCTCGGCATGGCCGTCGGCGCGGCGCTCGGTGGCCTGCTCGCGGACCGGATCGGACGGCGGCAGGTGTTCGCGCTGACGCTCCTCGTGTACGGCCTCGCGACCGGCGCGTCGGCGCTCGCCTGGTCGGTCGGGGCGCTCATGGCGCTGCGGTTCGTCGTCGGCCTCGGGCTCGGCGCGGAGCTCCCGGTCGCGTCGACGCTGGTCAGCGAGTTCGCGCCGCCGCGCATCCGCGGGCGTGCCGTCGTCGTGCTCGAGTCGTTCTGGGCCGTCGGATGGATCCTCGCCGCGGTCATCGGCTACCTCGTGGTGCCGGTCGGTGACGACGGCTGGCGCTGGGCGCTCGCGCTCGGCGCGCTGCCCGCCGTGTACGCCGTCGTGGTGCGGCGCGGCCTGCCGGAGTCGGTGCGGTTCCTCGCCGCGCGCGGCCGGCACGCCGAGGCGGAGGAGGTCGTCCGGTCGTTCGAGGAGTCGCCCGCGGTGCGCGGGGACGGGCGCACGGGGGCGCAGGTGCGCGACGGGCAGGCCGCGACGGCGCCGCGCGCCGGGACGGGAG
>NZ_JBFTEP010000282.1:0-961 GCF_047229365.1 Cellulomonas pasadenensis
ACGCTGCCCACCGCGGTCCTGCCGGCCGTCCTGCCCGTGGGCGACCGCTGGCTCGACCGGGGCGTGCTCACCGGCGCCGCCGCCGTGCTGGTCGGCGCCGCGGCGCTCCTCCTCACCCGGCGCGGCACCGGAACCGACGCCCGCCGGGGCGGTGCGGCGCTCGCGGTCCTCCTCGCCGCGCTCGCCCTCCTCGGCCCGGGTCGTCGCGGGTTCACCGAGGCGGTCGCGACCGCGCCGGGCACCGCCGCCCTCGTCGAGCCGTGGGCGCTCGCCGCGGGCGCGCTGCTCGTGGCGGCGGCAGCCGCGGGCCGCCGCTCGTGGCCGGGTCGAGGTCCGGCCCTCGTCGTCGCGCTCGCCCCGTGGTGCGTGCTCGCCGTGGTGGCGCTGCCGCCCCTGCTCACCACGGTGGCGGCCTCCAACGCAGCGGAGGCCGGCACCGTGTCGGCGGCGGTCCGGCTCGGGCTGCTCGGCGCCGTCGGCGTCGCCGCCGCACTGCTGGGAGCCGGTCGGGCGGTGCGGGTCGCGCCGAGCCGCCCGACGGGCCCGGGTGTCCCGTCCCCGGCCCCGCTGCTGAGCGACCTCGGCCTGGCGCTCGCCGCAGGGTCGGCGGCGGTCGCGACCGCGGTCGTGCCGCCGCACTTGGTCGACGCCCCCGTCGCCGCGGTGGCCGTGACGGCCTTCGCGGCGGCCGTCCTGGCCGCACGCGGTCCGGCCGGCGCCCCGGTGCGCTGGCTCGCGCTCGGCGCGCTCGCGCTCGCGCCCTCGCTGGTCGTCCGCACCGGCGACCTGCGCCCGGTGGCCTGGACCACGGGCGCGGTGCTGCTCCTCGCCCTCGCCCACGCGGCGCGGCGGCCGCCCCGCCCGCGCGACGACGCGCCAGACCCCACCCGCCCGGCCGGCCCGCGTGGCAGACCCCCAAGGGCGGGTGCGGGGGTGGGGGCGGCCCCGGCCCCGGGCGGGG
>NZ_JBFTEP010000283.1:0-951 GCF_047229365.1 Cellulomonas pasadenensis
CGTCCGTCACGACGACATCGGTCATGCCGCGATCATGGCCGACCCCGCACGCCCCCGCACGTCGCGCCGGTGCCGCCTGCTGCGGTGGACCTGGCTGCCGGCGGCGGTGCTGCTCGGCCTGGGCGTGCACCTGCTCGTCCTGCTGCCGGTGTACGCGCAGGGCAGGGCGGCGTGGGACGCGGGCGACGACCGCACCGCGGCGGACGTGTTCGAGCGGCAGCGGTCCGTCGTGCCCGTCGAGCAGTGGAAGGCGGACTTCAACGCGGGGACCGCGCACGCCCGCGCCGGGCGGTGGTCGACGGCGCTCGACGCGCTCGACCAGGCGCTCGTCGGCGTGCCGGACGCGCACCGCTGCGCCGTGCAGACCAACCGGGCGGTCGTGCTCGAGACCGCCGCCGCCGCGACCACCGAGTACGCCGAGGAGGCGCTCGCCGACGCGGAGGCCGTCCGCGTCGCCGAGGCGGCGCGCGCCGCGGGCGAGCCCTACGACGAGGAGGTGCTCGAGCCGCCGTACGAGGGCGCCGACGTGCCGACGTACGCCGACGAGCTGCGCTTCGCCGCGTACCTGTTCGAGCGCGCCGCCGACCACGCCGCCCTGCGTGCCGAGGCCCTCGCCGACCCGACGTGCGCGACCCCGCCCGCCCCCGGTGGCGGCGGTGGCGGCGGTGGTGGCGGCGGTGGCGGCGGTGGCGGCGGTGGCGGCGCGGACGAGCGCGCCGAGCAGCAGCAGGCCGCGCGCGAGCAGCTCGAGGACCTGAGCGCGCGCGCCCAGCAGCTCGGCCGCACGGCGACCGTCGCCGAGCAGGGCCCGCCGCAGGACGCCCCGGCGGTCGGCGCCGGCGCCGACGAGGAGCCCGCGACGACGCCGGAGCAGGCCGAGGCGGAGCGGCAGGCCCAGGTCGCCGAGCGCAACCGGCAGGCCGGCGCGCCCACCGGCGGCGAGGGCGACGC
>NZ_JBFTEP010000284.1:0-939 GCF_047229365.1 Cellulomonas pasadenensis
GGGTCGGTGGACGCGCCCGTCGCGGCGTCGGCGACGCCCACGGCCGGCGGGCCGGCCGGCAGGACGAGCAGCGCGGCGCAGGCCGCGACGGTGAGGGTCCGCGTGCGCAGGGCACGCCGACGGTCGGTGGTTGGCATGGCACCCCCCTGGTGCGGCGGCGTCGTGCCGCCGGTGTCGCCGTGCCCGACGCTAGAGGTTCGGCACGGATGCGTACAGAGCGGACGAGTCGGGCACGGGTCGCGGACCCCGTGCCGTCGCGCCCCCGTCGAGCCGCTGGGGCAGCATGTCGGCGTGACCGACGCCCCCTTCCCCGCCCCCGCACCCCCCGGCGTCCGCGTCGTCCCCATGACCGCCGCGCACTGGCCGGAGGTCCGCGACGTCTACGCCCTGGGCATCGCGACCGGCGAGTCCACGCTCGAGCCGGAGCCGCCCGACTGGGAGCGGTTCGACGCGGCGAAGCTGCCCGAGCACCGCCTGGTCGCGGTGGACGACGCCGGGACGCTGCGCGGCACCGACCGCGTGCTCGGCTGGGTCGCCGTGAGCCCCACGTCCGAGCGGGCCGTCTACGCCGGCGTCGTCGAGGTGTCCGTCTACGTGCACCCCGACGCGCACGGCCGCGGCGTGGGGCGCACGCTGCTCACCGCGCTGCTGGACTCCGCGGACCGCGGCGGGATCTGGACCGTGCAGGCCGGCGTCTTCCCGGAGAACGCGGCGAGCGTCGCGCTGCACACGTCCGTCGGGTTCCGGGTCGTCGGCCGGCGCGAGCGGCTGGGGCGCATGACGCACGGGCCCCGGGCGGGGACGTGGCGGGACGTGCTCCTCCTCGAACGCCGCCGCGCGGACGACTGACCGGCGCCGTCAGGGCGTGCGGACCGCGGCGACGACCTCGTCCGCCGCCGCCGTGACCGCCGCCAGCGTGCCGGCGTCCGGGAGCCGGCC
>NZ_JBFTEP010000285.1:0-919 GCF_047229365.1 Cellulomonas pasadenensis
GCCCGCACCGGCGGGCTGCGGGGCGTGGGTGCGCGCCGCCCCGGTGCGGCGCCGTCGGCCACGGCGGCCGCCGACGTACCCGCCCCCGGCGGTCTGCGTGGCTGGTGGCGTCGCGTCACGGGCCGCGACGAGGACGCGCGGTGAGCCGGCCGGACGACCTGGCCGAGCGGACCGACGCCCTCGACGGGCTCCTGCGCACGGCCGGGCACCGGCTCGACCCGGTGCTCGCCGCGGAGGGCGCACGGGTCGTCGCGCAGGTCCGGGAACGGCTCGCGCTCGCGCCGTCCACGACGGTCGTCGCGCTCGCCGGCGCGACGGGCTCGGGCAAGTCGTCGCTGTTCAACGCCCTCGCCGGGGCCGACGTCGCCCGCCCCGGCACGCTGCGGCCGACGACGTCGCGCCCGCTCGCCGCGGTGGCCACCGCGGAGGACGTGCACGCGCTGCTCGACTGGCTCGAGGTGGGGGACCGGCGCGAGCTCCCGGCGGACGACCCCGCGACCCGCGGGCTGCCGACGGGCCTCGTCCTGCTCGACCTGCCCGACCACGACTCCGTCGTCCAGGAGCACCGGGCCACCGCCGAGCGGCTGTACGCGCGCGCCGACCTGCTCGTGTGGGTCCTCGACCCGCAGAAGTACGCCGACGCGGTGCTGCACGAGCGCTACCTGCGCCCGCTGGCCGGGCACGCCGGCGTCATGGTGCTCGCGCTCAACCACGCGGACCGGCTCCGCCCGGACGAGCGGGAGACCTGGCGGGCCGACGTGCGGCGGCTGGCGTCGGAGGACGGCCTCGGCGACGTGCCGACGGTGCCCGTGAGCGCGCGCACCGGCGAGGGCGTCGACGACCTGCGCGCGCTGCTGGCGCGCGCGGCGGAGCGGCGACGTGCCGCGGCCGACCGCCTGCGCGCCGACGTCGCCCGGGT
>NZ_JBFTEP010000286.1:0-905 GCF_047229365.1 Cellulomonas pasadenensis
CGCCTCGGGCTCCTCGGCGGCGGGAGCGCCCGACGGCGCCTCGGCCGCCTCGGCGGGCGCCTGGTCGGCGGCCTCCTGCTCCGCCGTCTGCGCCGCCTGCGAGATCTCCTCCGGCGAGCCGGCGGCGACCTGCGCGCGCCGGCGGCGCGGCCGGGCCGACGGGTCGGGCGCCTGGAACAGCACGGCCGTGGTCGCGAGGCGGGCCCGCGCGGGCGCGCTCGTCGTGGGAGCCGGCTCGGCGCCGGTCTGCCCGGTGCCCGGCCGGTCGGCGCGCGGCTGACCGAGCTCGGCGAGCACGTCGAGCTGCGGGGCCGGCCGGTCCTCCGTGCCCGCCTCCGCGGACGGCGCGGGGCGCGCGGCGGTGGTCTCGAGCGCGGCGTCGATGCTGGCGTCGTCGACCGACGCGGCGGCACGCCGCGACGCACGACGACGGGGGGCCTTCTTCGCCGGCTGCTCGGCGACCGGGGCGTCCGCGGGGGTGTCGGCGGAGGCGTCCTGCCCGGCGGCCGTGGCTGCCGGCGCGTCGGCGACGTCGGCGGCGGCCGCGGCCTCGACGGGTGCGGCGTCGGCGGCCGGGGCCTCGACCGGTGCGGCGGTCTTGCGGCGGCTGCGCCGTGCCTTGGGGGCGGGCTCCTCGACGGGCGCCGGCTCGGGCACGACGTCGGGCTCCGGGGCCACCTCGGCCTCGGCGACCTCGGCGGCGGCCTCGTCGGTCGGCTCCTCCTCGACGGCCTCGTCGACCGGGGCGTCGGCGGCCACGGGCGCCGGGGCGTCCTGCGGCGTGTCGGCGAGGACCACGGTGCGGGTCACGCGACGCGAGCGCCGCGGACGGGCGGGGGCCGCTGGGGCCTCCGCGGGCGGGGTGCCGACGTCGCCGGCCGGCGAGGTGGCGGCCGCCTCCGCGG
>NZ_JBFTEP010000287.1:0-859 GCF_047229365.1 Cellulomonas pasadenensis
TCGCCGGCGACCCCGCCGGTCGCGGCACGGCCGGCGGCGACGACGCGCGGGCCGGGTCGGCCGACGACGGCGCGCGGACGGTCGTGGCCGGCGACGCCTCGGGTCGCGCGACGGCGGACGAGGGCGCCCGGGGTGCTGCCACCGGCGCCGGTGACGCCGGTCGCACGCCCGGCGGAGGAACCGCCGACGACCGTGGTCGCACCGGTCAGGTCACCCCCGGCGGTGCGCCCGACACGTCCGACGAGGTCGGTCGGGCGCCCGCACGTGCGTCCGACGCGCCCGCGGCCGTCCCGGCCTCCGAGCGACCGGCACCGGCGGCCTCGGACGCCACGCCCGACCGACCGGCGGCGACGTCCGCCGGCTCCGCGATCGCCGCACCCGACCCGGCCCCCGCCGCGCCGGTGCCGGGGGCCGCGGCCGCCGCCGCCGACACCGAGATGCTGCGCCGGCGCTGGCCGGACGTGCTGACGACGCTGCGCCGGCTCCGAGTGCCCTCGTGGGCGCTGGTCAACCAGCACGCGCAGGTGCTCGAGCTCGACGCGACCACGCTGCGCCTCGGCTTCCTGCAGCCCGGCCTGGTGACGACGTTCAAGAACAGCGGCCACGGCGAGGTCGTCGCGCGCGCGCTGCACGAGACGCTCGGCGTCGGCGTACGTGTCGAGGCGGTGCTCACCGAGCAGGGCGGCGCGCCCGCGCGGACGTCCGCCGCCGCGGCACCGGCCGTCCCCGAGGTGCCGACGACCATCTCCCGCGAGCGTGCCGCGGCGTCGTGGGACCTGCCCGCGCCTCCCGCGCACGCCGCCCCCGAGCCGGCGCCGCCGGCGTCCGGCCCACGTGGCGACGTCCCCCGTGCGACGTC
>NZ_JBFTEP010000288.1:0-850 GCF_047229365.1 Cellulomonas pasadenensis
CTTTGCATGGTGTAGAGGGGATACGCGATCGGCGTATGTGTCTCGTGGGCTCGGAGTTGTGTATAAGCGCCCGGCATCGCCGCGGCGCTCGGCGGCGTGAGCGCCGCGGCCGCCGCCGTGACGGTCGGCACCGTCGCGGTCGTCGCCGCCGCCGTGGTCGGGGCGGTGCAGCTGATCGGCGGTCCCACGGGCGACGTCGTCGCGACGCCCGGACCGAGCCCGACGGTGTCGGGCAGCACCCTCGAGCCGACCGCGACGGCCGGCCCCGCGCCGACCGTCGAGCCGACGCCCACCGTCAGCCCCACCGACCTGCCGACCCCCACGCCGTCGCTCGAGCCGGACCCCGACCCGACGCCCCGCGACGACGGGACCGTCCTCGCGGGACCGCCGCCCGGGGCCGGCGAGCCGGAGCCCGCGCCGTCCGCCGGGCCTCCGCCCGAGCCGCAGCCCGACCCCGGCCCGGGTCCCGACCCCGGCCCGGACCCGCCGCCCGCGCCCGACGTGGTCGTCGAGCCGCCGGAGGGCGGGATCGTGCTCGCCGCGGGCGGCGTCGGCCAGGAGCTCGGGCTGACCGTGCGCAACGACGGCGACCGGGCCGCGGTCGACCTGCGTGCCGAGATCACGCTGCCGCCCGGCGTCGAGGTGCAGGGCATCGCCGGGATCATCGCCGTCGGCGCCGGGCTCGCGCCGCTCGTCACCGACGGCTGGGTGTGCACGCCCGTCGCGCAGCACCAGGCGACGTGCGCGCTGCCCGAGCTGCCCGCGCACACGGCGGTGCGGCTGGTGCTGCGCGTCAGCAACGGCGAGGAGTTCGTCCCCACGGCGGGGCTCAGCGTCGGCGTGCGGATCA
>NZ_JBFTEP010000289.1:0-811 GCF_047229365.1 Cellulomonas pasadenensis
CGTCAGATGTGTATAAGCGACCGGCGCGACGCCGAGCAGGCGGCACGGGCGCGGGTCCTCGCCGCACGTCGTGCGGCGCACCCCCCGGACGGCGCCGGCACCGCGCCCGACCTCAGCGACGTCCCGCCGGACGTCGCGGTGCTCTGGCGCACCCCCGCCCCCGCGCGCCGCGGCCCCCGCCCGGGCCTGTCGCTCGCCCAGATCGCCGACGCCGGCATCGCGCTCGCCGACGCGGAGGGGCTCGACGCGGTCTCCATGGCGCGCGTGGCGGACTCGCTGGGCTTCACGACGATGTCGCTCTACCGGTACGTGACCAGTAAGGACCAGGTCCTCATGCTCATGGCCGACCGCGCCGCCGGGCAGCCGCCGCACGTGGGTCCGGAGGTCGGCGGCTGGCGCGCGCGCACCGAGCTGCTGCTCGAGCTCCAGCGCCCCGTCCTCGCCGCCCACCCGTGGCTCGCACGGACGACGAGCACGCTCTTCGCTGTCGGGCCGAACCGGCTCGCGTGGATGGACGCGATGCTGGCGTGCCTGGAGGGCACGCGGCTCTCCGAGGCGGAGAAGCTGCACGTGGTGGGCGTGCTGTCGGCCCACCAGCTCGACTGGGCACGCCTGATCGAGGCCTACGCGGCACGCGAGCGGACGCCCGGCGACGGGGACGGCGCCGACCCGGACGCGGTCATCGCGCGGTTCGTCGACCCGGTCGCGCACCCGGCGCTCGCGCGCGCGGTGGCGGGCGGCGCGCGCGACCCGGCCCTATCAGATAATCAAAAAAACGAACCCACGAGACTCTAACGCCGAACTCGTATGG
>NZ_JBFTEP010000290.1:0-727 GCF_047229365.1 Cellulomonas pasadenensis
CGGCGCCGGCCGTGCCGCGTCGCACGCGCAGCACGAGGTCGCCGCGCTCGGCGTCGTGCCGCAGCCCCGTCGCCTCGTGCAGCAGGTCGGCGAGCCGCGCGAACGCGGCCGAGTCGCTGCCGGCCGCCTCGAACCGGAACGTCGACGAGCCGGTCACGCGCAGCGACGCGTACACGGCGTCGACGACGCGCTGCAGGTGCTGCGGCCCCGCGATCGACGCCGGCCGCGGCACGTCCAGGTGCACGACGACCCACGCCGCGACCGCGGTCCGCAGCCGCGCGACGGGCGCGAGCGGGCCCGGCAGGCGCAGCGCGACGGCGTCGTCGCGGCCCGGCACGTCGTGCAGGTCGCGCGCGTCCGGCAGCAGGTCCGCCGCCTCGGCCGCGACGACGTCGCGCAGGCCCGGCAGGAACGTGAGCTCCACGGCCGTGGCGTCGGGGCGGCGCGCGACGGACCGTGTCGTCGTCACCCGCTCGGGGCGACCCGTCCCGCGCTGCGGCCGACCGGCGCCGCGGTCGGGACGACCGGTCCCGCGCTCGGCTCGACCGCTCCCGCGCTCGGCTCGACCGCTCCCGCGCTCGGCTCGACCGCTCCCGCGCTCGGGGCGGCCGCTCCCGGCGCGGTCGGGACGTCCGGTGTCGGCACGCTCCGGACGTCCGGCACCGCCGCGCTCCGGGCGCCCCGCGTCACCACGTCCCGCGTCACCGCGTCCCGCGCCGCCGCGCTC
>NZ_JBFTEP010000291.1:0-722 GCF_047229365.1 Cellulomonas pasadenensis
CCGAAGCCCGGCAGGTCCAGCTCACGCAGCCGGCGCAGCAGCGGGCCGACCAGGTCGCCGAACCGGCGGAACAGCGTCCCCAGCTCGTCGACGATGCCGCGCAGGCTGCCGACCGAGCGCACCAGCCGCGTCATCGTCGTCATCAGCCTCGCCGACAGCGACGCCACCTTCGACGCCGCCTGCGCCGCCACGTACGGCGCCGCCGCCCCCAGCGTCAGCGCCAGCTCCGCCGCGTACGAGATCACCGACCCCACGACCTGCGCGATCGCGTCCCGCACCAGGTCGTGCACGACCTGCACGATCACCGAGGCGACCTGCATGCCCGTCGACATCGCCGACGCCCAGTCCCCCGCCGCCGCGACATGGTCCGCCGCATCCTGCTGGAACCGCCGGTACGCCTCGATCGTCGCGCCGTCGCACGCGTCCAGGTCCGACAGCACCCGCCGCAGCTCCGCGGCAGAGCCCGCCAACGACGTCGACACGTTGCCCCACGTCGCGGCGAACGACGCCACCTCGTCCGCGTCACCCGTCAGGTCGTCCAGCCAGCCCTTGAGCGGCTGCAGGTGCTCCATCACCCAGCCGAGGCCGGCGGCGATCAGCGAACCCAGCGGGTCCATCGCGGTCGCGACCGTGTCCAGCGCCAGCGAGAACGCCGCAAGACCGCCCTCGACCCACGACTCGTTCTGGATCGCCGAGACCAGCGCCTCACCCGACTCCAGCAG
>NZ_JBFTEP010000292.1:0-667 GCF_047229365.1 Cellulomonas pasadenensis
GGCCGAGGCGACGCTGCGCCAGGTCTACGCCGGCCCGATCGCCGAGGGCAGCCCGGTCGTGGTGACCGACCTGCCGACCGCGGAGCTGGTCAAGGTCTCGGCGAACGCGTTCCTGGCGACGAAGATCTCGTTCATCAACGCGATCGCCGGTGTGTGCGAGGCGGCGGGTGCGGACGTGACGGTGCTGGCCGACGCGCTGGGTCACGACGTGCGGATCGGGCGTCAGTTCCTCGACGCGGGTCTGGGCTTCGGTGGTGGCTGCCTGCCCAAGGACATCCGGGCGCTGATGCACCGGGCGAACGAGCTGGGTGCCTACCGGGCGTCGGGTCTGCTGCAGCAGGTCGACGAGATCAACATGGGTCAGCGCGAGCGGGTCATCGACCTGGCGCTGGAGGCGTGCGGCGGGTCGGTCCTGAACAAGCGGATCGGCGTGCTGGGTGCGGCGTTCAAGCCGCTGACCGACGACGTGCGTGACAGCCCGGCGCTGAACGTGGCCGCGGCGCTGCACCTGCGTGGTGCGCAGGTCACGGTCTACGACCCCGAGGCCGGTGACACCGCCCGCCGCCTGTTCCCGACGCTGTCCTACGGGACCTCGGTCGAGGAGGCCGTCGAGGGCGCCGACGTCGTGCTCGTCCTGACCGAGTGGGACGAGTTCCTCACCGCCGAC
>NZ_JBFTEP010000293.1:0-662 GCF_047229365.1 Cellulomonas pasadenensis
CCGCCGCGTCGGCCGGTCACCACGGGCGGGCCGACCGCGCCGCCGCGCACGCCGTGGCGCGTGCAGACGGTGCTGCAGGTGGTCGGGGCGGCGCTGCTCGTCGCCGCCAGCATCACGTTCCTCGTGTTCGCGTGGGACGTCCTCACGCTCGGGGCACGGGCGGCCGTCGTGGGCGCCGGGACGCTCGTCGTGTTCGTGCTGGCGACGGTGCTGCGCCGCCGCGGCCTCCCCCAGGGTGCGGAGGCGGTCGGCGCGCTCGCGGCCGCCCTGCTGCTGCTCGACGCGTGGGCGCTGCGCGCGACCGGCGTGGTCGTGGCAGGCGACGGCGCCGCCCAGGCGACCACGTCCGTCCTCGTGTGCGCGGCCCTGCTCGCCGGCTGGGGTGCCGTCGGGCGCCTGCGCGCCGGCACGGTCACCGCGGCGGTGCTGCTGCCCGTGGCGCCGCTGGTCTGGCTCGGTCACGCCGGGAGCCCCGAGGGCGTGGCGCTGCTGCTGCTCGCGGCCGCCGGCACCACCCTCACGCGCGCCGCGCCGCCCTGGCGCGCGCACGCCGTGGACGTCGCGCTGCTCCGTGTGCTCGCGCTCCTGACCGCCGCGCCGGCGCTCGTCGTGGCGGGCGGCGCCGCCGCGGTGCGCGTGCTCGCCGGCGAGGTGCCGTGGGC
>NZ_JBFTEP010000294.1:0-661 GCF_047229365.1 Cellulomonas pasadenensis
CGCGCCGGTCGAGCGCCCGCCGCGGCCGCGCCGAGTGGCTGCTGGGCGTGCTGTGGCTGGTGGGTGCCGTCGCGATCGCCGTCGTCCTGGCGTGGCCGGTGTGGGCGACGTGGCGCCTGGCCGTGGTCGCCGCGGCCGGCACGCTCGCCGGCGCGGGCGTCGTGCTGCTCGGGCGTGCCCGGCGGTGGGGCGTCCTGCGCCGCGCGCTCGTCGTCGCCGCGGGCTTCCTCGTCGTCGCGGTGCCCGTCGCGGTGCCGTGGCGCGCGGACGTGCGCGGCCTGCCGGCAGGCCTCGTGGAGGCCGTCGCGGGGGTCGTCGTCGGCTGGAAGCAGCTGCTGACGCTCGAGCTCCCGGTCGAGGAGTACCAGGCCGTCCTCGTGCCATTCCTCGTCGCCGTCGTCGTCACCACCGCGCTCGCCGCGCCGCTCGCCGTGCGCCGCGACGCGCGTGCCGTGCTCGCGGTGCCCGTGCTGGCGCTGCTCGCGCTCCTGGGCCCGGCGTTCGGGCCCGTCGCGCCGCAGCCCGCGCTCGACCTGGGCCCCGTGCGGGTCCCGGACGCGCGCACCACCCTCGGCCTGGTCGGGCTCGTCGTCTGGTCGGTGCTGTGGGCGGTGCTGCGCGCGGCCGTCGCCCGCCGCCGCGCCGTGCGCGTGGGCAGCGG
>NZ_JBFTEP010000295.1:0-629 GCF_047229365.1 Cellulomonas pasadenensis
GCGCCACGGCGGCCGCGACGGCGGCGTCCTGCTCCGCGGCGGCCTGCGCGTGCGCGGCGGCCTCCTGCGCCGCGAGGCCCGCCTCGAGCTGGGCCGCGACGTCGTCGAGCGCGGCCGTGACCGTCGCGTGGCGGGCGTCCGAGACGTCGCCCGCGGCGTGGGCGTCGTCGGCGCCGCGGCGCACCTGGTCCAGGAGGACGGCGGCCGCGTCGAGACGCCCCTCGGCGACCGCCTGCGTGACGGCGAGGACGTCGCCCTGCAGGACGCGGGCGCGGTCCGCGTCGAGGTCGGGCTGCGCGCACCCCGCGAGCACGGCGCACGTGAGCACCAGCGCGGCGAGGTCACGCGCGCGTGCGTGGCGCGGGCGGCGGGCGATCACGGCTCCACGCTCCGCTGCAGCTCGACGAGGGCGTCGCCCAGGGCGCCGTCCACGGCCGGGTAGGTCGGCGGCTCGGGCGGGGCGGCGGGGCGCACCCCCTGCACGAGGGCCGCCCCGCCGCCCAACACCAGCAGCGCCGCTGCGGCGCCGACGACGGCGCGGTGGCGGCGCGAGCGTGTGCCCGGCCCGGTGCTCGTCGGACGCGTCGGCGCACCGATGACCGTCGCCGCGGCCGTGCGCGGCCGGGGAC
>NZ_JBFTEP010000296.1:0-627 GCF_047229365.1 Cellulomonas pasadenensis
GAGTTCAGGTACAGCGCGAGCAGGACGCCGCCGCGCGACGCGCGCGCACCCGTGCGGCCCGCCTGGTCGGCCACGTCGCGCGCGGTGTCGCCGGCCGTCCCGGCGTCGGCGTCCGTGGGCCCGTCGGTGGGGCCGTCCGCGGGCCCGTCCGTGGGCTTCGGCGACGCCGCGTCGGTGGGCTGGTCCGTCGGCGCGTCCGCGGGCTCGCCCGCGTCCTCGTCCGGGGCGCCCGCGTGCCGCTCGCGGACCTCGTCCTCGGGCCCGACGAGCGCGAGCCGCACGTCGGCCGCCGCGTCGCCGCCGGCACCGAACGCGAGCTGCACGTCCTCCGCCTCGCCGATCCAGACGGACTCCGTGCCGGCCCGCAGGTCGCGGCCGGCCTCCACGGTGCCCGGGTCGGGCGTGACGCCGTCGCTCTCCAGCGGCACCCACGCCGACCAGGTCCCGTCGGTCCGGGTGCGGACCTGCACGTCGACCTCGTCGGGGGCGGCGTCGAGCGACCACGTCACGCCGAGCGTGTGGTACGCGTCGACGGCGACGGGGTCGCTGAGCACGCGGGCGCCGGCGGCCTCGTCGGCCGCGACCACGTCGGGCAGCGCGCGGCCGGCCTCCGGGGCGGTGCGGCGC
>NZ_JBFTEP010000297.1:0-597 GCF_047229365.1 Cellulomonas pasadenensis
GCGCGCGCGGGGCCCGCCGGGCGCGGCCGGGCGGCGCGCGCGGCCGACGCGGTGGCGCGTCGGCTGGGGCTCGGGACGTGACGGGCGCCGAGATGGTGCGGACGGGGGCGGTGCGGACAGGGGCGGTGCGGACAGGGGCGGCGCGGGAGGGACCGGCGCGGGAGGGGCCGGCGGTCGACCTCGGTGGTGGCCGGTCGCACGGCCGTGCGGCAGAGGCAGCGCCGGCGCGGCGGACCGTGCCGCCGGCGGTCGTCGACGCGGTGCGGGAGGAGCTCCGGCGCCGGCCCGCGTCCGCCGGCGACCTGGCGTCCGTCGTCGACCGTGCGCTGCGTGCGTCGGGGACCCTGCTCGGGCCCGTCCCGCTCGCGCAGGCCGTGCGGGCGGTCGCGGACGAGCTGCTCGGCGCGGGCCCGCTGCAGCGCTGGCTCGACGCGCCGGACGTCACCGACGTGCTCGTCAACGGCCCCCGCGACGTCTGGGTGGAGCAGGCCGGCCGGCTGCGGCGCCTCGACCTCGACCTGGGTACCGCCGACGACGTCCGCGCGCTCGCGGTGCGGCTCGCGGCGGCGGCCGGGCGCCGGCTCGACGACGCGGCGC
>NZ_JBFTEP010000298.1:0-554 GCF_047229365.1 Cellulomonas pasadenensis
GCACCGCGCCGGCGGCCGGGACGTTCGCGGCGGTGCTGCGCCCGGACGGCGGTCGCGCGCCGCACCGGGTCGCGGTCGCCTACACGCTCGTCCGGCCCGCCACGCCCGTGCTCACCGTGCCCGGCGGTGGCGTCGAGGTGGCCCTCGGTCCCGTGACCGACGTGCCGGTCGAGGTCACCAACACCGGCGGGCTGACCGCGACGGGCGTCGCGGTGCGCGTCACGCCGCCGGCCGGCGCCGCGCCCGTGGCCGCCGACGGCTGCACGCCCGAGGGCCCCGACGTCGTCTGCCGGCTCGCCGAGCCGCTGGCCCCCGGCGCGAGCGCGCGGGTGGTGCCGCGGCTGACCGGGGCCGCCGGCGCCGCCGGGCCGCTCGGCGTCGCCACCGTCGCGGTCACCGCCGACGACGCCGACCTGCCCGTCCCCGCGTCGGTCGCCGTCACCGGCGTCGCGCCGGTCCTCACCGTGAGCGACGCCGCCGCGGTGGCCGACGGCGACGGCGGCGGCGTGCTCGCGTTCGTCGTCGGTGCGGCCGGCGCGCAGGAGGGCCGGCCC
>NZ_JBFTEP010000299.1:0-509 GCF_047229365.1 Cellulomonas pasadenensis
CGGCGTGCGCGCGGCCGGCGAGGTCGTCGGCGGCCGCGCGGGCGGTGCGCTCCGCGGTCCGGGCCGCCTCGACGTCGACGGCCGCGTCCTCGGGGAGGTCGCGCAGCGCCGGGTCGGCGAGGCCGTCGGACACGCGCGCGGACTCGGCGGTCCACCGCTGCACCTCGCGCTCGAGGGCGGCCAGCGCCCCGGGCGCGAGCCACGCCGCACGCGCCGTGCGGGCGTCGGGCAGGTCGTGGTCGCGCAGGCCGGTGAGGAGCTCGGCGAGGCGTCGGCCGGTGTCCTGCGCGGCGGTGCGCTCGGCAGCGAGGGCGTCGAGCAGGTCCTGCGCCACGTCGGCGCGGGCGGTCAGCGCCGCGTGCCGGGCCGCGACGGTGGGGTGGGTGCCGCGCCCCTCGACGACCTCGACCTCGGCGCGGTCGAGCGCGTCGCGCTGGGCGTCGAGCGCCGCCTCGGCCGCGGCGACCTGACGGGCGCGCTCCTCCCGGCGGGCGCGGCGGGCCTGCGTC
>NZ_JBFTEP010000300.1:0-505 GCF_047229365.1 Cellulomonas pasadenensis
CGCCCGCGCCGGGCACCGCGTCCGCGCCGCGCGCCCGCGCGCCGGCGCCCCGCACCCCGCCCGACCGTCCGCGCGGCGGGCGTCAGACGACGTCCGCCGGGTCCACCTCGACGCGGACGGCGCCCCCCTCCCGCCGCGCGCTGCGGACCGCGACGGACGCGGCGACGGCGTGCGCGAGCGCGCGCCCGGCGGGAACCGGGACGCGCAGCAGCGCGCGCACCTCGGGGTCGAGCGTCGGGCTCCCGTCGGCGGCGTCGACGGGCACCGGGCCGAGGACCTCGAGGCCCGGCACGTCGACGCGCGCGAGCACGGCGCCGACCGCGTCGCGGGCACCCGTCACCGCGGTGACCCGCACCGCGGGCGGCAGCCGCAGCTCCGCACGCTCGGCGAGCTCCCGCGACGCCAGGCCCGCCGGGTCCCACCGGACGAGCGCCTGCGTCGGCCGCACGAGCCCGTCGCCGACGAGCAGCACCTGCCCGCCCTCGGCCGCGGGGCGCACCAGCGC